>NZ_JBSAXF010000050.1:0-23526 GCF_053427845.1 Burkholderia sp. AW49-1
CTGCATCTATTGCCGGAAGCCGAAGAACAAAGAGGATCTCACGCTTGAACACGTGATTCCCCAGTTCCTCGGCGGCGCCCGCGTTCCTGACGAATTCAAGACTCGATCAGTGTGCAAAAGCTGCAACAGCGACTTGGGTCTGTTCGTCGACGCTAGTTTCGAGAAGCATTGGTTCGTCACGGAGAAGCTTCGTGAGATCCATTACTCGACCTTCGATCCCAGCCAGGAACTCGGGCTGCCACTTATATGTATGGGGCACTCGGACTTGCGGCCACCGATGATGGAGGAGGGGGAAACGTGTGAGGCGTGGCTCGGCCCGCTTGGTGAGCAAATCTACTGGGTACGCAAAGACGATTCGAGACTGTACTGGTATTCCGGTGGCAATCCGCGAACGGTCAAGAAAACAGCCAGCCGCGCTTACTATCTATTCAGCGAGCGGTCGCCCAAGAATCCAGTATTGTCGTTGCGAGCATTTCGCGACTCTTTTGCAGGCCGGCGAGTCAGGAAAATCATGTGTACGACCGTCGATTTTGATCCGAAGGTCATTGGATTTTGCGACCCAGACGAACTGGACAAGACACGGATCGACTACCTCCTTCGGAATTGCCTAACGAAGCCGCGGCGTCGTAACCGCGTGAGGATGTATGTGCATTACGACGTTCGGTTCATGGCAAAGTTGGCAATTGGCATGGCTCATTGCTTGTTCGGCGAGCGAGTTCTCAGTACGACCTACGCCAACATGTTGCACAAGGGACTATGGCACCGGCCCGATGAAGACGTACCCGAGCTGCAGGGGGCGACCGATTGGATGAAGCCGCGCGACCCGCACTTCACAAAGGTCATGGGGGATCCAGATGCAGTTACGATTGCGATTGTCCCTGTCGCCAATGCTGTCGCCGTCAATTTAAACCTTGGCGAGTCTATGAATTGGAGCATCCAGTGCGCGAGCGGAGAGAGTCTAGCCCCCGAGGACATTGAGGCGCTGGGAATGGGGCGCGTTATTGTCCTGTATCCGCAGCTGCATCGATCCGTTGATCTGCCTATGGTCGACTATATTGCACATAAGATCGGGAGTCGCCCGCACCCCAAGCTGACAGAAATCGGTGCGATGTTGAATCGCAATCGTGATTACCTGAAGAGTCTTTGATTGCAACCGGGGGGCAGGGTGTAAGCGGTGGCAGCGATGTTGCGTATGACGGATCACAAGGCACTGCCTCATCGCAACATCACGTCGTTTCGCCGTGCAGCTTCGGTGTCTTGTGTAGCTCGACCCAGAAGCCGTTGAGTTGATCGTCCTGTACGTTGAACCGACGCAGCCAACCTTCGGTCGCTACGACCGTATTTAGCAGGGGCGCGGTACTGTCAAGTGTCCCGTCTTGCAGCGTATCGACCTCATCCGCGATGATCGGCCGCAGCGCGTGGTTCAGAATGACGTACGCGGCGGGTGGAGATGCGGGAATGCCTGGTCCATTGGATACGCCGGACTGCGGCGCGACGCCGGCCTGAATAATCAAGCCCCCGTTCCCCAGGGGAATACGGGCAAACCAATCTGGCGGGAGTCCGAGCGCCGATGCACCACCGACAGCCGCGACCAAGTCCGCATCGAGCGCGTTGAGCCAGTCAACGGTCTTGATCTTCGTGTAAAGCTTACGAACGGTGGAACGCATTGGATCGCCGACGTCGATGCCAGGCCCGAAACGGCGCGCGTAGAAATACTCGCTGGCTTCGTTTGGTCGCCGCCCCATTGGAGGTACGTTCACGGCCAGCCCGCCGTGACCGCTAACTATCGGCAACGCTTCTGCGAACGCGCGGAACATCGCCTCGAACACGCCGGGGCGGTGGGCGATAAACGCACGCGGTACCGTGAAGACCAGTCCGTCGAGACCGCGTTTCCGTGCAGCCTTCTTTTCGCTAAGCGCGAACACCGTGAATTCATAGAACCCGGTCGCGAGCTTGTGCTCGGCGCTGGTGATCGCGACCGCAAGGGCCTCGTCGGAGGGAACGCTCGTCGCGAGACTTTCGAATCCCGGAGACTTGTCGTACTGGATCGGTTCTTCTCCCTCGGAATAGAACCAGCGCAGCGGCCCGGACTTCGACGGCGTCTGGCCGGCCGCCACTTCGAGCGCGTGTTGATATTCCTCGATCGCCGCGTTGTACTGCTTGAAGCAGCGCACCAGCGCTTGCCGAACCTCCGACGTGAAACCGTTGCGGAAGTAAAGCACGCCCCGCACTACAAGGGCGGCACCCGTAATCCCTTTTTGGTGCGCGGGCTCGTAAAGCCCGAAAGGCATGGTGTCCGCACGGCGCGGATCTTTGGCCCAAGCTTCAATTTCGTCGTTCGTCATGGCGTCAAAGCGGGAGCGGGAATGCAGGTGGCGGGAACGAGGGCGCGGTCGGGAGCGGTGGGCCTCCGGGCGCGCTGCTATTGCCGCCGAACAAGTCGTCAAGCTCGGATTGTCGCGCGGATTGCTTCGAGCGCGAAGTTTCCTTCTGGCCGTCGTCGTTGCCGCATCCGCAATCGGCCGCGCCGAGGTGGACAAACTTCGACGGGCCGCCCGCGATTTCGATGTAGTCGTCTTCCTGATCAGGGCCGTATCGATCACCAGGGAACTTCATTTCCACCACGGTCTTGATATTCGACTGCTCCGGAGGTTTCGACGGGTCGTTCACGATGACGACGTCAGGGCGGCGGACGTCGCCTTTCTCGTATTTCCTGCCCTTGCTGGGCCACACATCCTTGATCCACTGGCGAATGCCCGAATTGGGCTCCAGCGGATCGTCGTAGTCCATGATCGGCTGGGGTGGATTCGTCGTCATATCGTACGGTTGTTCCGGCCGGTATTCCGTTGGAACGCCCGTCTGCATCTTCGACACCTCATTGGGTAGCCCGAGGCGCATTTCGACGCAGCGCTGCCGCTGGATTGTTCCGGCTTTCGTCGCGACGCCGATCCGACGGCACTCGCAGAACGTGTGACACAGAACTTTCCGATCCTTCGGGGAGAGTTTGGAGGCGCTTAATCCAACCTGCGTTGTCTGGCCACCGGTGCTCGAGCCCCCAGTAGACGACCCTGGGGAGTAGGGGCCGGTCATGCATCGCTCCCGGGCTGATGGAACGACAGCGATGCAGCTTGGTGACTGCTGATCCAATCGGTGTGGCCGCTCGCGTCCGTCGTGCCTTGAATCGTTTGACCGTCCGCCGACGTGACCGTGTATGGGTGATTCGGGATCGGTGCGCGCGTCTTGTCGTCGACGAGCTGGAAGCGGCCGCGATATGCGCCATCGTCTTGCGCGGTCGTCTGCGTGACTACACTTTTGCCTGCGCCAACCGAGCCGCCTGCGCCGGAGGTCGGCTCTACCGTCGCCATGCCTTGCGATGCTATCAGCGTCGCACCGCATGCAGTCTTGTCGCCTTCGGTCGCCACAGCCCTGCCGCCAAACGTCATGCTGCGAACGCGGACGCCGATGATTGGGTAGACGCCGCTGCACTTGGGACACGACACCATGTCGCCTTCGAGCGCGAGTGGCTTGCCGAAGACGATGTTGGTAGACGTGCAGGCGAGCACCCGGCCACCGTGCGAAGTCGTATCGCCTTCCCGAATGAACGCAGAACTCATGCCGAATCCTCTGTTGAAATTTTGCGAGGACTGTAGCACGCACCGAATAAGGGTAACTACCCTGTCAAAGTTGCCGGGAGGCTTCGCACGTGAATGGCGCGGTGCGATTTTTGACCGACCAAAGTCACTTTTCATTGAACACAAGGCCAGCTTTTGCCGTCGCCTCGGGGAGGGCTGCGGCACGGGAGTTTCTTTGCGCGCAGCGTTCCAGATCGCAGGGTGCTTCTCGACACGGCTGGCGTCATGCGACGTATTTGCCGGCTATCTCCAACTTTGTCTCCAAGTAAATGAGTGTTTTGGAGATACACTTGGAGATAGTTGGACCCTTGACCAGTAAGGCTTTCGGGGTGAATTGAGCATATATCTCCAAATCTCCAGAAGTTTTCTGTTCGGGCGGCCGATGATCGGCGACTTACGCCACAATTTTTCGCTCGATGGCCTCATCCGCATTGGCTCACCCGATTGGGGGTATGTTTTGGGGTTCATGTTCCAACCGTCGATTTCATTTTCTTTTTGAATCAATGGATTGGATATGGATTGTTGATCCTGCAGCCGCACCAAATTGAACGAAGGGCCAGGAGATTTTTTCTCCCGGCCCTTCGTCGTTTCTGCGCCGCGAACCGATAAACCCGACGCCGGGCGCGCGGCAAAGCCACTTCAGCGTATTGCATGTGCGGATGCGAGCACGCAGGATTTCCTTCACGCCCCGGCGCCGACCATCCGCCAGATTGCCGCGCGTCGCTAAGCGAGTCCGTTGCGCCGCAGCCAGTCCTTCAGGCAGTGCCTGCATACCGATTTTCCGCTTTCGAGCAGAAGGAGGCTGCGCTCGCCCGATTCCATTCGATAGACGCCGTCGGAAAGATCGACGTCTGCTCCGAGTGAGCGGCGAAGGAACGCTTCGTCGAACCAGAATTCGTTTTCGGCTTTCGGCGAAACCACGACTACCTTCACTACAGGGCCGGGTGGCCGCGTGTCGCGCTGATCGATCAAGGCTGCCATGTCCGGGGACGTGCACGAACCGAAAACAATCCCGTGAATGTCGCATTTGACGAGCGGGCCGCTTACCGTCGCATTCTCGGCGACGATCGCCGTGTCGAACGCACGTGACGTCGGCGTCGGCGAGTGCGGTTGTTCGCCCGAACGCACGAGCAGTTCATCCAGGCAATCCGGGCAAACAGGCCCGCACGCCTGGTCGAGCAATGCGATCTTTCGCAGTTCGGTGACATGTGCGACGCCGCCGACATGGCTGGCCTCTACCGCATGCTCGTCCAGATCCGCGCGAGTCATCCATCTAACCTGGCTGCGTTTGGGCCGATCCAACGACACCCGTACCAATTCTTCGCGCTCGAATCGTCCTCGCTCGCGAATTCGGTCGCCAATACGTTTCGATGCCACTGTGAACGGCCGGACGCCATGTCTGGCGCACAACGTTGGAGACATCATCTGTCGTTACCTCGTCATCGGTTACTTTGTACGTGGGCCGACGCCAGCACGGTTGAGGAATGCCCACGCACGCTTGCCGCGCGCCGGAACGTCGGCTCCGCCGGCGTTGAGCACGTCCATCACGTGCGTCATGCAACTGTTGTTGGACACGTCGTAAGCACCGTCGGACTCCCCTTTGTTGCCGGCACGTACCTTGTCGCGCTGGAACTGCTGTGCGGCACCGACGTCCGGCAAATCGAAGGTTGCGCTGTTCACCGGCTCGCCAGACGTGACGCTACTGACGCGCTCAATCCAGGTTTCGTCGCCAGAATTCTTCTGCTCGGTATGCATGTTGCCGGTGCCTGCCACGGTCTTTACTGTGTAGTGGCCCGTCGCGCCGCCAATATGGTTGTACCAGTAAATCACGCATTTCCCTTTCGCCAAGCCGAGCGGGTCGATGTAGGCAACGGGATTCGGCGCATATTGATACGTATTCACACCGCCGTGCAGTGCGATGGGGTCTTCGCTGATGAAGCGCCCGAACTGCGGATCATAATATCGGAGCCGGTTGTAATGCAGCCCGGTTTCGTCGTCGAACTGTTGTCCCTGGAAGCGCAGCGGATTTCGGGGCGTCACACCGGCCACCCGGGACGCACGCGCGATGATCTCCCGTGCGTGGCCCCAAGCGTGATAGGACGCTTCCCATACCACCTCGCCGGCATCGTCCGTCATCGCCAGCGGCGTACCGATCTGGTCGCAGTGATAGTAGAACACGCTGGCGTCGCCTTCACGGCGAGGATGACGCTGCAACGCGTCGCTTTCCGGCGTATATCGATCGGTATCGCCGTGCGTCGGCGTGGGCATGCCAATAGCAGAGCCGGTAACGAACTGGACGAGCGGGACCGAGGTTCCCGGTTCATAGACGTAGTGCGTACTGCGGTTACCATCGGTCTCGTAAGCGAGTTGGTCACCATCCCAGCCGAACACGGTGCGCTCGCCGTTGACTTCCTTCGCGATTCGGCGGCCGAGCGCATCGTAGTAGTAGCGTGCAAGGCCTTGCCGTTCCGGCGCGGAGATGCGAGCTGCCGCCAGTCTGCCGAACGCGTCCCACTCGTACTTCTGCTCACTACCGGGCGAGCGGGCGTGAACGAGATTCCCGCGGTCGTCGTATGTGAAGCTCGTGCCGGCATACTCGGTCAGCAGATTGCCCAGAGCGCGGGGCATGTTCGCTGGCAGCGTGTTGTGCGGGCGTACGGGGCTGGAACTCGGTGATGTGCTGGACGCAGATGGCCGATCCGGATCGGCGAAATTCCCGGCCGCGTCGAAGGCGAAGCGTTCATGTCCGGCGGGGCCCGATGATTCGACAAGGTGTCCGGCAAGGTCGTAACGATAGGCGATGATGCCCTTCAGGCTGTCTTCGATTTCGACCGCCTGCCCCGCTGCATCGTAACGATAGCTGCGGGCCGCGAATGGGGCGGGCGCATGGCTGCGTTGCACCGACCGCCGGATCAGTCGACCGGCCGGATCGAATGCCGTCAATTGACTGACCCGACTCGACAGCGCGCGTACCGTTTCGCGATGCAGGTCGTCGCGCTCGAACAGGACGTGCTCCTGGCCGTCGAGCATCATTCCGTGCACGTGGCCCGATCCGTAGGTCAGCCAATCGATTGAATGGCCGTCCGGGCGAATGGTCCGTACACGGTTGCCCAGTTCGTCATATTCGTGGTGCCACACGTAACTGCGTGCTTCGCCGAACAGTGTATAGGCGTGATGTTCGCGAACCAGATTACCGACCGGATCGAAGAAGCGTTGTACGCGGCTATGGCTATTGGTCGCCTCGATCCATCTGCCGCTCGCATCGAAGATGAAGCGTTCAGAGTCGTCGCCGGCCGATCGGCCGATGGGGCGGCCGGCTCGATCATGTTCGAGCGTCACGACGTGCCCGGCGTCGTCGATCGACTGCAGCAGGCCGTCCGTTTCTCCATAAGCGTAGCGGATCGTTCGACCATCGAATCCCGTTTCGCGAACGATCCTCCCCACGTCGTCGTACTCAAAGCTGTACGTTGACGATTTGGCGTCGACGAGGGCAGTGATGCGACCCAGGCTGTCGTAGCGGTACGTAGTCGATTGCCCCAGCGGATTTGTCCGTCGGACGATGCGGCCCGCAGCGTCATAGTTGAAACGCGTTTCCCGATTCAGCGGATCGGTATGGGCGAGCAACCGCCCTTCGGCGTCGTAGCTGACGCGTTCGGTCCCGGCCGGCGTCCTGATCTCGGCCGGTCGGCCGTTCTCGCCGTAGGCAAACGTCGTTATGGCGCCGGATGCATCCTGCTCGCTGGCCAGCCGGCCGTCGGCATCGTAGGTCAACGCGGTGGATTTGCCGGAACAGTCGGTTCGTGACGTCAATCGACCCGCGGTGTCGTAGGCGAGCGCAACGACCCCACCCTTCGCATCCTTGATTGCCGTGACGTTGCCCTGCCCGTCGTAACTGTATTCGGTACGGTGACCGAGCGGATCGATGCGAGCGACGACCTGTCCGGCCGCATTGTGCTCCTGCTTCCAGACATGGCCGTGCGGATCGGTTACGCCGACGAGACGCTCGTTGTTGTCGTAGGACATGGCGATTGCGCTGCCGTCCGTCCGCAGATGCTCGACCAGATTGCCGCGCATGTCATAACGCATGTGCTCGACGCTGCCGTCGCGATGGATGTACTGCGTCAGGTTGTCGTGCTCGTCCCGATACAGCCACTCTTCGCTGCCGTCGGGATGAATGACACGGAACGTGTAACCCTTGATGTCGTAATAGTGTTGGGTAACGTTGCCGAGCGCATCGGTGACGGACACCATCCGGAAGTCTGGGTGCCAGGCGAGCGAGATCGCGTGGCTGCCGTCGTCTGCACGCTCACGGATGCATTTCGCCTTGGCTCCCCACCCGTCCCATTCGAGATGCATGCCGCGTCCGGTCCGATCCGTATAGTACGTGACAAGATGATTCACATAGCGATACGTGCGAGTGTTTCCGTAGCGATCGACGGCGGCAACGAGGTCGCCTTCGCGGTCATAGGTGTACGTCGCCAGCGTGCCCAGTCGCAGGCCATCAGCGTCGTGGTGGACGATCTCCACGATGCGGCCGAGTTTGTCAAAGCGGAACGCGACGAGGGCGGTCGGCGAAATGATTCGGGACAGACGTCCCGAATCATCGTAGGCGACGGTCAGTTGATTTCCGGCCAGATCCTTGACGAACGCAAGCCGGAACGTGTCGCCGTGCCGTTCGTACACTTCGACGAGTTCGGGACCGCGAGTGAGCGTGAGCCATTGGTCGTCGACGCGGAGCAGCGTCAGGTTTTCGGAGAGATCGTCCTTCGCTTCGCCCGGCGCCAGCAACGGGTAGTCGAGACTTCGGCCGTCGGCGCCGTGGTAGACGAGCTTCGCAGCGTGAATGTCGAAGCGCGACGTGTAGGGTGTGATCCAGCGTGCGCCGAGTTCGCCGCGATCGTCGTTGGCGTCGAAGAACGATCGGTAGGTGCGTTGCCAAGTGATCGACAAGGGACCGTCGAGCACGAAATCGTCGTGCTCTATCCGTTCGTCGCCGAGCGCGAAGCCGATCGAGCCTACGGTTCGCTCCGGCGGCGTTCGTACGGGGCATCCGCGTTTGCAATCGCCGGCGCCGGGATGCTCGGCTGGTGCGGCGTGGTTCATGACTTCGTTGCGGGCCTGCGGACGCTGCGCCACGACGCGAGCTTGCCCGCGGGACGGGATGCCCGTCATATGCTTCTTCGGATTCACCTGGCGCCAACGCATGACGCCTTGTTCGCCGATCTCGATCAGCCAGCCGATCTTGCCGACCTCGTTGCCGTCGAGGCTGCGAACGTATTTCATCGTGGCCGGAATCTTTGCCCGCAGCTCGTTCGAGATCTTCATCAAATCCTTGCTAGCGGCCGGATCGATGAACTTGGCGGTTTTTGTCGCGACGTTGGCTACGCCCTTCACTTCGATTTTCGCGAAGTCGACGATGAACTGGCCTGCGCCGTGCAGCACCTTCTTTGCATCGTACGACGCAAATCCCGTCTTGATGTCCTTTGCATGGCGCTCGGCGGCCCGAATGTTGCCGTCGACCGCGAATCCTTTTTCACCGGCGGCCTGAGCGAAGAGATCGGCAAAGGCGGTCATCAGTTTACCGATGTAGTCCGCGCATTTGTGAAGCAGATCCGCGAGTCCCGCTTTCAGGTGCTTGATGAAGTTTTCAATCTCGCCGGCGAAGCGTTCGTTCAAGCTAGTCGCAATCGCGCCGATCACCGCGTCCCGTATCACGTATGCGGATGATTCGAGGACGGCCTTGCCGCTCTTCGCAACTTCCTGGCGAATGATCTTCAGCAGCGGCCGGGCGGCGACACGAATTTCCGCAGTGCCAGGCGGCACGGGTACGACGCCGATCAGATCGAGCCCGAGATTGGTCCAGTCGAATACATCGACGGGTTTGCTGCCGTGCTCGATCATCGCCTTGATGTCGAGCACGACGTCGACCGCGGCAAAGATGTTGGCAAGAATCGGCACGCCGGCGGCCACCATCTTGAGGCGTTCGGCATTGACCAGCCCGCCGCTGATGCTGACAAGCCAGGCGTCGATCGCCTTGATAGACGCATCGACGTCGATGGGTTGGATTCTGTTGAGCGGCGACACGAAAACGTCGGTCGGCTTGGGAAGAAGGGCGCCCGAATCGGCCATGATGTTCTTGTTCCAGAAGAGTGGGACGAGGCGGTCCTTACATGACCTTGAGTGCGGCGGCCGCGTCGCGTGCCGCTTGCGCGAGGCTGCTGATTTGGCGAGCGGTGGCGGCGAGATCGCTGTCCTGCGAGGGCGCGCCCTGTGCGGCGGCCGGCAGTTGCTTGGTGATTGCCTGTTGCGCGATGGCAGATGCCTGACCGGTGATTGCGCGGGCCGAGGCGGTACCGCCCTGCGTCGCCTGGGCCACGAATCCCGTCACTGTGGCGGTGGCGTTCGCAAGGCTGGCCACGTTTGTCGATGCGCGGGCTCCGGCTGCGCTCGCCGGCCCGGACAGCAGGCCGCCGAGTTGTTCCCGGGCAATCGCCGTGTCGGAGGCGCCGCTCTGCGGCGGCTGCGCCGGCCAGCGATCGACCGAGAAGAGGCTGGCATCCTGGCTTTGATCGCGAGTATCGTGGCCGAATTTTACTTGCGCGGCACCGGCCGGCAGCCCACTGACGATCATGTGCCCGTTGCCGTCGAGCGCACCCTTCTTCAGCAACCCGCCATTTGCGTCGAACACCGAGAACAGGCCACCCTTCACCGGCTCGCCGTTCCCATACTTGTGCAGCAGCTCCAACTGTCCCGGCTGATCCGGCCGCGGGCTCGGCAACGGATATCCCATGCTTGCCGGCCCCGCGAACGTATGCGACGCGCCTTTGATGTCGACCTTTCCGGGCGCATGAACCTCGACGTTGCCATCCTTGATCCGGATGTACGCGCCGCCGCTCGTCAGCAGAATCCCCTGATCGGCCGCGATCTCGATCCGATCGGTTGCGGACACCACCTTCACCGACTTCTGCGCGGTCACCTCGACGTTGTCCGACTGCGCCTGGATCTCGACCTTGCCCTTGCCCGCGAACAGCTTCATCCCCGCGTTCTGCACGAACAGGCTCAGCTTCTGCCCGATGCTGCCGATCAGCGACTTGCCCGTCGCGACGTGTACGCTCTGTCCGCTCGCGACGTTCACGTGATCGTTCGCGACCATGTGCAGCGATTGCTGCGTCGACATCGCGATCCCCGACGGGCTGCCGAACAGCATCACCGGTTCCTTGAACGCATTCGCGCTGCCCGTGCCGCCACCCGCCGTGCGGCCGCCTGACGCGCTGCCCGACGCGCTGTCCTGCGTCGCGTCGGTGAACGCGCGCATCGAGTCCTGCGCATCCTTCAGGCTTTCCGCCTGATGCTGCTCGCTCACGCCCGACATCGCCTCGACCAGACTCTCGCCCGTCACGAGCTGTTGTTGCGCTTCCTTCACGTCCAGCGGCTGGCTGTTCGGCGCCTTCGGATGGGTGGTCACGTACAGGCCCTGGCTCGCCCGCACCGCGCCATACGCATCCGAGCGCAGATCGAAGCCGCTGCCGAGATACGACCCGCGCGCATTGCCGTTCTGGTCGATGAGGTAGCCGAGATGCAACAGGCTGTTCGCGCTGCTGCTCATCAGCTGCACGCGGTTCTGTCCGGTCGCGTCGTCCATCACGAGGTGGTTGTAGCCGCTGCCCGAATATTCTTTCGACCGATAGCCGGAGAGAATGCCGTCGCTATGCCACTGCGGCTGGTTCGCGCCGTTGTACACGCGCCCGACCGCGAGCGGCCGATCGCAATCGCCGCCCACGTAGTCGATCAGCACTTCCTCGCCGATGCGCGGCACATGCACGCCGCCGTAGCCCGCGCCGGTATCCGACTGCACGACGCGCACCCAGCACGACGCGTTCTCGTTGCCCGGGTTGAGGCGATCCCATACGAACTGCACGCGGATCCGGTTCAACTCGTCGGTATAGACTTCCTCGCCCTGCGGCCCGACAACGATGGCCGTCTCGAGATGCATCTTCGGCTTCTCGTGTTCGAACGGGCTGCGATACGGCACGCTCACGCGCTGCGCCTCGACTTCGACCAGATAGAAGCCGACCGAACCGTCGCCGTGCGGCACGGCATGTGACATGTTGCCAGAACGGCTGGTACGGGCCATGTCGATATCGCGGTGCAGGCTATTCGGAAAGTCCCGCATGCGAGTGGCGGGCAGGTTGTTTTCGATCCGCCACGTCACTGCAATCGTCGCGAATTCGCGATGGTCGGGGGAATCGCGATCGTGCTCGGGATGATCGGTCAACGTGAAGCGCCGGCCAGCGTCGACGGTGCGCACGCCACCCACACCATGGAATCGCTTTGCGCGGGACTCCCATTCTTCCATTCGGATGTGAGAAAGCCTGTCGCCATGCTGCTGTTGCTGGAATGTGTATGCGCCGGTGTACTCGTAGACTTCGAGTTGATCGGGCAATTCGCCCTGACCGCGCATCGTCGGTACCGTCGTGCCCTTCGGGTTCGACGGTTGCGACGGATTCTTGTAGTCGAACGTGCGCGTCGTTCGGGTCACGCTTTGCAGCGTCCGCGTGCCGGTCCATTGCGTAAACGCGTCCACCTCGGCTCGGGTTCCGGCGCGATAAAACGAAACGGTCGTTGGTGACAGTTCAGGAAGCGCTGTAAGCCTGTCGGTAATCACGAACGTATGCGAGTGGCCGTCGCCCGCCTGCTCCCAGTAGCCGAACAGGCCTTCACTTTCGAGCAGGCGGTGCACGAAATGCCAGTCGGATTCGCTTTGCCGGGTATACGAGCGGCTGGGCAGCGATTCCGAAAGCGCAAAACGGAACCGGCCGCGCGCCTCCGGGTGCTGATTCAGCACATCGGACACGATGTCGTCGGCCGTCTTGTCGATCCAGATTTTTTGATCCCTGCGGAATTTCAGTACGTGCATCCATGCCTGCAGCGTGATCTGATAAGTTGTAAGGCTGCCATCGGTGCCCAGGCGGCGCACCGTGTAGACATGGCCATGGATGGGGCGGTACTGCCCGTTCGCTTGCAGGATCCACAGCGTGGCTGATTGCGCGATCAGCTTCTTCAGTTCGATAGCATCGTTCGGCGAAACCACGTCCAGCGTAAAAGCGAAGTCGCGACCGATCGTCGATCGACCGATAGCTCGAAGTACCGTCAAGGCGTTTGCGCCGAGCGGGGTGTCCAGCTTCAATAACCGGTCCTGCTGAATCAGGCCGGCGCGCAGCGCGGCAGCAAGGTCCTGAACGTTCATTGTTAGCCTTTGTTTTTTATTACAGCGCTCTCGGATAGCGTCTGGGGATTGCTCGCGCGATTTTACATCGGTTGTTTCGCCGCACGACAGCGTTACGTGTGCCATCTGCCGTCGACGATATGCGCGGTCGTCGGAGTCTGCCGGCCAGGTCTGCCGTCACTGTTGCGCCCCCTCTTTTACTGTCACGGCCGCGTCACGATGCCCCAATAACGTTGCACGTCCCAGCCGTGGCGTACGCATCCAGCGGATCCGATGACATCGCCCGCGCTCAGGGGGCGCCTGGCCTCCTCGCGACGACGTGCCTTCGTCGCAAGCAGCCGCGCATTTCCGCATCCACATGCCTTCGGGCTATTTCATCAAAAGACAGGATCGACGCCGATTCAAACCGGATCGCGGACGATCAGGAGACAAGGACCATGCTGAGTCCGCACGAATTCTCGATGCTGCTGCGCATTGCCCGCGCACCGGACAGTGTCGACCCGTCCAACCCGGCGTTCGCCGTGCTCGTCGAGAAGCGGCTGGTCGACGATACGCAGGTGCGTGTGAATGCGGTGGCGGCGCGTCCGGCGCTCACGCCGATCGGCCAGATGCTGCTTGCGCGCTTCGACGAAGCGGCTTGAGAGAAGGGAAGAGTCATGCAGATGGGCGTCACGCCTTCGCCGCAGCGAAGGACGTGACGCAACGCAAGCGCGGCGAACCGCTTACTGCGCGACCGGCACCGTCACGTCGCTGCCGAACCAGTGCATCGAGATCTTCTTCAACGAGCCGTCCTTGCGCAGCGACTCCAGCGCATCGTTGATCGCCTTCTCGAACTTCGGATTACCCTTGCGGAACGGGATCGCCATCTCCTGCTTGCCGCCGTTCAGCACCGCGCCCGAGCGCAGCGGCAGGTTCGACGTCTTGATCATGTACGGCAGCATCAGACGATCGTCGAGCGTCGCCTCGATCCGGCCCGCGGCGAGGTCACGCAGCTTTTCCGGCGCGCCGGGATACGTCTGCACCTCGATGCCCGGCACGCTGCGCGCCATCTGGTCGTAGTTGGTGCCGAGCGTCACGCCGAGCTTCTTGCCCTTGAAATCCTCGAGCGACTTGAAGTTGCGCGTGTCGTCCTTGCGCTGAATCAGCTGCGCGGCCGAATACGTGTACGGCTCGCTGAAGTCGAGCGCTTCCTTGCGCTGCGGCGTGATCGTGACCTGATTGACGATCACGTCGAACTTGCCCGCCTGCAGCCCCGCGATGATCCCGCTCCATTCGGTCGGGACGAATTGCGTCTTCACGCCGAGCTTGCCGGCGACGGCATTGGCGACATCGACGTCGAAGCCCTCGAGCTGTCCCGACGTGCCGCGCGAGTTGAACGGCGGATACGTGCCTTCGAGGCCGACGCGCAGCACGCCGGCTTTCTTCACCGAGTCGAGCAGGTCTTCCGCATGTGCGGCAACGGCCGTGAAACCGAGGGCCGACGCGAGCAGCAGGCCCGACAGCAGGAACTTCGAACGTTTCATCGCAGATCTCCAGTGTTCAGTGTGGTAATCGAGCGCCGGGCACCGGTCGTGCCCTGGCTTGGCCGGAATACGGGCACGTAGACACTACTCGCAACCGGCCCGCGCCGGAAGTCGAATTGGCCCTGATTGCAATCGATTTCAGCGGGCCATGAGCGAGCAATTCAGTGCGACGTCACGGCGGATGCGTGTCGAACCCGCGTTCGAGTGGCTTCCCCGAACCGTTCGGAATATGCGACCAAAAACTCTTTTAAATCAGGTCATTTTTCTGGGTCGCGCAGTAATTTGTCTGTAAAATCGCGCGAGCGAAATCGCATAACGCGCCATCCGAGGGCGCGTCAAAAGAAGAAAAGGCCGTTGCCATGAACATGCAGAACACTGTTGCCGCATTGCGCGGCGGGTTGCTTCAGCAGGACCGGCTGCTGAAGCTCGATACGCCATTGGGCGCCAACGTGCTGACCGTGCAGCGGGCCGTCGGCCGTTCGCGCATCGGGCGTGCGTACGAATTCACGCTCGACGTGCTGTCGACCGATAGCGATCTGGAACTCAAGAAGCTGATCGCGCAGCCCGTCACGTTGTGGATCCAGCAGGGCGATCGCAGCTACCGGCCGATCCACGGATACGTCCACACCGCGCGCCGCCTGGGCGCCGACGGCGGCCTCACGACCTACCAGCTCACGTTCGCCGATTTCACGCATTTCCTGAAGTTTCGCCGCGACCAGCGGCTCTGGAACGATACGACCGTCGACCAGATCATCAGCGATGTGCTGAACCAGCATCCGCAGGCGCGGGGGCATTTCCGCTTCGCGCTGTCGCAACCGCTGCCGAGCCGTTCGTACACGCGCCAGCACGACACCGACTGGCATTTCGTGCATCGGCTGATGGAGAGCGAAGGCCTCTACAGCACATGGCAGCAGGCCGACGACGGCAAGTCGCATACGCTCGTGATCACCGACAACCTGCAGGCGTTCGCGCCGCTGTCGCCGGAGACCGTGCGCTTCTATCGCGGCGGCGCGGCGAGCGAAGCCGATGCGTTCACGCAATGGTCGGGCTCGCGCACGCTGCAGAGCGTGACCCGAACGACGCGCACCTTCGACTACAAGAATCCGTCGCAACCGTCGAACCCGAAGGGCACGACGCTGCCGACGATGAGTGGCCAGGGCGAATTGCCCGACCAGCTCGAGGTGTATGAGTACACGGGTGCTTACACGTATCTGGACCAGACGCGCGGCGACCATCTGACGAAGGTGCGGATGGAGGAATGGGAGTCGCACGCGAAGCGCTTCCATGGCGCGGGCGGCGTGCGCGCGATCGATGCGGGCCGGCGCTTCACGCTGTCGGACCATCCCGAACACGATCGCGATCCGGCCGACCAGCGCGAATTCGCGGCGATCGGCGTCGAATGGTGGATCGAGAACAACCTGCCCGTGGCGAGCAGCAGCGCGGATTTCCCGTACAGCCTGCGCGAAGCGTTGATGCAGGCGCAGGAAGGCTACGGTGCCGATCCGGCGTTTCGCGTGCCGCATGACGACGGCTCGGTCGGCTTCTATCTCGTCGAGGTCGAGGCGCAGCGCGTGAGCGTGCCGTATCGCAGCCCGTTCGAACACGAGAAGCCGAAGATGCATCTCGAGACGGCGATCGTCGTCGGGCCGCAGGGCGAGGAAGTCTATACGGACGAGTTGAACCGGATCCGCGTGCAGTTCGTATGGGATCGCCTCAACCCGGGCAACGAGAACGCGTCGTGCTGGGTGCGCGTCGTGCAGTCGGATACCGGTGGCGGCTACGGCGGCGTGCATGTGCCGCGGATCGGCGAGGAAGTGCTGATCGATTATGTCGGCGGCGATTGCGATCGGCCGCTCGCGGTCGGGCGCGTGTACAACGGCGCGAACCAACCGCAGTGGCATAGCGACGGGATTCTCTCCGGCTATCGGTCGAAAGAATATTCGGGCAGCGGCTACAACCATCTCGTGATGGACGACGCGACCGGGCAGAACCGCGTGCAGCTGATGAGCAGCAACGCGAACAGCCTGCTGCATCTGGGCTACCTGATCGACCAGAACGGCAATTCGCGCGGATCGTATCTGGGCAGCGGCTTCGACCTGCGTTCGGATGCGTATGGCGCGGTGCGGGCGAGCCAGGGGCTGTACGTCACGACTCATCCGAAAGCGCCGAACAGCCAGCCGCTGGACGTGAAGGAAGCGCAGCAGCAGTTGGTGACGGGCGAGAGTCTGGTCGAGGCGATGTCGGGCGTGAGCGAGCAGCATCAGGCGGAAAGCCTGAAGGATGCCCACGAGACGATGCGGGCATTCACCGATGCGACGCAGGACAGCGCGTCGGGCAACGCGTCCGGCGGCCGCACGGCGGGTGGCGGCACGGGCAGCGCGAATGCGTTCAAGGAACCGGTGATGCTGTTCGGCAGCCCGTCGGGGATCGGGATGTCGACGCAGCAGTCGCTGCATCTGGTCGCGAACGATCATGTGAACGTCGCGAGCGGACAGAGCGTGCATGTCGCGACGGGCAAGTCGCTGATCGGCAGCATCGGGCAGAAGCTGAGCCTGTTCGCGCAGAACGCGGGGATGAAGCTGTTCGCGGGCAAGGGCAAGGTCGAGATCCAGGCGCAGTCGGACAATGTCGAAGTCACCGCGCAGAAGGCGGTGAAGGTTGTGTCCGCAACCGATCGGATCGAGATCGCGGCCGATCAGGGGATTCTGCTGACGAGCGGCGGCGGGTATATCCGCATCAAGGACGGCAACATCGAGATCCATACGCCTGGCGCGGTGGATGTGAAGGGTGCGTCGCATACGTTCGCGGGGCCGGCAAGCATGGGGTATCCGTTGCCGAGCCCAAGGCCGGATCAGCCGGGGCAGTTGGAGCTGCTGCACAAGTACGTGAATGGCGAGGCGGTGAAGGGCGGGCTGTTCACGGTGCGAGACGTGAACGGCGCCGTGCTGAAAAAGGGCGCGCTCGACAGCAGCGGCCACACCGTCGTGAGCGGATTGCCGCCGGGCGCGGTGCGCGTCGAATTCGGCAAGGACCCGCGCGAGTCGGATCAGCCGGCGAACTATTTCAAGCAGGCGAAGTGGCCGGCAGAGCCGGTCGCGCCGTCGCCGGAGGCGGCACAGGCAGCGGCGAGCGGGCAGCTTGCCAGCCAGCTCCAGGGAATGGCGCCCGCTGCGACCACGGCGGCGTTGGGCCTCGTGAGCGGTGGCGGCGCCGGCGCGGCGCTCGGCGGTCTCGCGAGTTCCGCGTTGCCGGCTGCCGCGAGTGCGCTCGGTGGGGCAGGCGCCGTTTCCGCGCTGCAGACGGCTTCGAGCCTGGGCAGCGCTGCGAAGCAGGTGGCCGGGATGGTGCAGGCCGCACGGCAAGGTGGGCTCGCGGCGTTGGCGACGCCGGCTGCGAATGCGGCGTCCGGTGCGCTGCAGGGCGCTGTGCCGGGTGTTGCCGGAATTGCCGGCAAGGGCGCTACGGCGGTGGCATCGGCTTCGGCTGCCGGTGTCACCGGCATGAAGCTGCCGACCAGCGGGTTCGGCGGTCCGTTGCAATCCTGAGAGGGCGGCGTGTTAGCCGTCTGCAAAAAACGATTTGAACGAAAAGCGACATGGCACAACAACTTCCACCGGGCGCCGAGAAGGAACAGGCCGTTCCCTGGCTCAGCGACATTTCGACGAAAGATGTAGCGGCTGGCGGCGACCGCATCAATCAGTGGCTGCTCAGCATCAGCGGTAACCACATTTCGTTCGAAGATCTGAAGACGGTCGCGAGCGCGGTGCCGATCATCGGCAACCTGATGGCGTTTTACGATGCGGTGTGCGACATCGTGACGATCATCGAGAAGCGCAGAGCCGATTTGCTCGACTATCTGGGCCTTGCGATCAACTTGATCGGCGTGATTCCGGTTCCGCCGCCGCTGGCGTCGTTCCGGCTGTCCGCACGTCCGCTGCTCGCGCTCGTGCGCAACCAGTTGCTCGTATCGCGCGGCAATCTCGCGGCAGCACTCATTTCCGTGCTGGTCACGCACGTCAACGCCGCGGCCGCGACCGAAATCGAAAGTTTTCTGAACACGCTGCAGCAAGTCCTGACCGACCTGCTGAACGACTGCGCGGCAAAAGCGCAGGAATTGATGGTCGGCATCGCGAATGGACTCGAACTCGCGCTCCAGGGGCGGCTTTTCGATAGCAGTACAAACGTGCGGCGCACCGAGGCGGTCGCTCGCAAAATGGACGAGCGGTCCTGGTACAACCCGATGCTCGTCGTCGACGCGATCGAATACGGCTACGAAGGCTCCGTCGCGCTGGGGAAAGAAGCCGGAAACGCGGTGGCAGGGACGGCCGCGAAGCTCGCGCCGGATTCGTGGCTGCAACCGTTCCGCGATATCGTCGCGTTCCTGAAGACCGAAGCACCAAAAGTCGCGAAGGCGATCCGCGAGTTGAACGGCAGCGAAGAAGGCAAGATGCTGTGGCTCATCGCGCAGCTGGTCGCGGCCGTCGCGCAGGTGCGCGCGCGCGGAAAGCTGCATGAAAAAGCCGCCGACGTGCCGCCCGGCGGCAAGGGGCAGGCACAGCACGAGCGTCCGCAGGGGCCGCTCGGCGCAATCGAACAAGAGAAGAAGCCAGTCGGCGCAGGTCCGAGCCCATGCAAGGGCTGCCCGATCGCGTCGCCCGGCTCGATCGATTTCGCGTTCGGCGATGAGACATTCACGCACACCGATTTCGAATTGCCGGGCGCGTTGCCCGTCGTATGGGCGAGGACGTATCGATCGCGCCTGTCCGCATACGACAACGGCGAACTCGGCGCGCGGTGGCTCACGCCGTACACCACCCGCATCGATGTCGAAGGCGACACCTGGTTTTACCGTGATGGGAACGGACGTAGCATCGAATATCCGGCGCTTGCAGTCGGGGGCGTGCACGACGATCTCTCCGAAAGCCTGACGCTGTCGCGCCTCGACGACACGTGGGCGACGGTCGCATATGGCCACGACGAACTGCACGTGTACGAACGACGCGGCGATGCATTCCGACTCGCGATGCAGAAGGATCGCGCCGGCAACACGATCACGCTCGACTACGACGTACTCGACCGCCTCGTCCGGTTGATTGATGCCAGCGGCAACGTGCTGTCGTTCGAATACGACAAGCAAGGGCGCATCGTGTTGATCGAGCAGGTCCTGCAGGACGGCAAGCGCCGCACTCTGGCGATTTATGCCTACGACGACGCGGGAGACCTCGTGCGCGCGATCGACCGGCACGGCAATGCGTGGAGCTATGCGTACCGTCGACACCTTGTCACGCGCTATACCGACCGTACTGACCGCGGAATGACGCTCGAGTGGGACGGCGCCGACACCGACGACAATGCCGATGCGAAATGCGTCCGCGAATATGCGGACGACGGCAGTCTCGACATCCGCCTTGCGTGGCATCCGAAGATCCGGCTTACCTACGTGACCGACGCGCTCGGTCAGATGACGCGCTATTACTACAACATCAAGGGCTACATTTATCGAGTTGCATACCCGGACGGCACCGAGGAGTGGTTTCGGCGTGACGAGCACAACAATCTGGTGCTGCACATCCTGCAGGACGGCAGTATCGAACAGATGCGTTACGACGCGCGCGGCAACCGTACGTGGCACGAACGCGCGGACGGCAGCATCATCGAGATGGCCTATGATGACAAGGACCAGATGATCAGGCTCGTCGATCCGAACGGGCACGTGTGGCAGCGCAAGTACGACGACGCCGGCAATCTCGTCGAGGAGATCGATCCGCTCGAGCACGCGACGAAGTACGCGTACAACGACAAGGGGCTGCCGACGCAAATCACCGATGCGAAGGGCGGGACGAAGGCGCTCGAATACAACGATGCCGGGCAGCTCACGAGCTACACCGATTGCTCTGGAAAGAAGACGGAGTGGCAGTACGACGATATCGGACGCGTGGCAGAGGCCAAGGATGCGTCCGGTGGCATAGTCGCCTATGGTTACGGACCGAACGGGCAGCTGTCTGAGATTCGTTCTCCCGCCGGCGTCGAGCACGTGCAGTACGACGCCGAAGGCAGATTGCTGCGGCATACCGATCAACTGAACCGGTCGACGCGATACAGCTACGATGCGGCAGGCCGCATTGCGAGTCGCGCCGACGCGCTCGGGCAGACGATTGCGTATCGCTACGATCGTCTCGGCCGGCTTACCGCACTGATCGATGCGAACTTTGCGACGTATCAGTTCCACTACGATCCGGCGGGACGGCTGATCGAAGAGATCGGCTTCGACGGCAAGTCGACGCGTTACCAATACGACACGGAAAGCGGCAGCCTCGTCTGCGTCGACGAAGCCGGCTGCGTGACGTCGGTCGACCTCGACGCGACCGGACGGCTGATGAAGCGCGCCTCCGGCGAAAGCGAGGAACGGTTTGCGTACGATCGGAGCGGCCGGCTCATCGACGCGGTGAACCGCTACAGCCGTGTGCAGTTCTTCTTCGATCCTGTCGGCAATCTCGTCCGAGAGCATCACGCATACGATCTGTTCGGCGAGCGACGCAGCTACGTGTGGCATCACGAATACGACGAACTCGGCAATCGGCGGCGCACCGTGCGACCGGACGGCCACGCGATCGACTGGCTGATGTATGGCTCGGGGCACGTGCACGGGATGCTGCTGGATGGCGACGAGCGTGTGCAGTTCGAGCGCGACGATCTGCATCGCGAAACGGTGCGGCTGCTGTCGAGCAAGGTCGGGCAACGCACGCACTACGATCCGGCTGGACGGGCGCTGCAACAGACGATTCAGCGGTCCACGTCGCCAGCGCCGCTCGCCGAGCGGCGGTATCGCTATGACGCGGCCGGTCAGTTGTTGCGGATCGAGGACAGCCGCAAGGGCGGCATCGACTATCGGTACGATCCGGTCGGACGGCTGATCGAGGCAATCAGCCCGGTTGCGAAGGAGCGGTTCTCGTTCGATCCCGCGAGCAACATTGTTGATCCGGTGCGAGCGAGCGACACGCCCGCGTCGCGGCCGAGCCTGGTGCGGCCGGAAAGCACATTGCCGGCAGAGGTGCCGAAGGTGCTGGGCAACCTGCTGAAGGCGTATGCGGGGATGCACTTCGAGTACGACGCGCGGGGCAATCTCGTGCGCAAGCGTACGCCGGCGGGCGAGCAGGAATACGAGTGGGATGCGTTCAACCGTTTGCTGTCGGCGCGCGTCGCGGAGACGTCGCGGCAGAGTGACGCGCGGTACTTCTATGACGCCTTTGGCCGCCGGATCGCGAAGGAGGTGAACGGCGAGCGGACCGTGTTCGGGTGGGATGGCGATACGCTCGCGTACGAAAGCGATGGTGAGCGCGGCACGCACTATATCTACGAGCCGGGGACGTTCGTACCGCTCGCGCAGTATGTGGCCGAGCCGGTTGTTGGAATCAAGACGCCGGCGTGGAAGAGCAGTGATCGTTACGTGCCGGAGGAAGATCCACTGCAGAAGGTGCCGCAGCGTCGGGCTGACGCGAAGCTTTTCTATTACCACTGCGACCAGATCGGCACACCGCAGTTGCTGACGGATGACGATGGGGACGTCGTTTGGGAAGCTTCGTACAAGGCGTGGGGGGAAGCGTGCGAGGTGATCGCGCGCGCGTCGAAGGCGGCGGGGATCGTGGCGAGGAATTCGTTGCGGTTCCAGGGGCAGCAGGAAGATCATGAGACTGGGCTGCATTACAACCGGCATCGGTACTATGACACTGCGTCCGGGCGGTTCGTCAGTAAGGATCCGGTTGGGCTGGCTGGTGGAATCAATGTCTATCAATACGCGCGTAACGCTGTACTATGGGCCGATCCGCTCGGCCTCACGCCTTGCAGCTTGATCCGCTATAAAATTAGAGACAGCCTCGCGCCAATGGCGGGCTCTCGTCAAACGGGTATCAATCGTGCCTGGAAAGCCGAGCAGGAACTCGTGAAAGCCACCGGTTCGGGGACTGTAGATTGGACGCCAGCACAGATGGATGAATTGCTTAGCAACGGAAAGGTAACCGGGTTCACCGGGCATCATATAAACAATGTTGAAAGCAACCCCGCATGGGCCGGAGATCCTCGAAATATTGTCTTTCTGTCGAATGGGCCCAACGGGGGCGACCATCTGAACAGCCTGCAGGGGCATCGCGGTAATTACCAAAACGCAACATCGGGCCGCTTGATCGACCGTGCGGCAATGATTAGTCAGCATCAGAGAGCAAACGAAAATGCAAACTGCCGATAGTGTTTTTCGTGAAATACGTACGATTCTCGGAGCGCATGCCAGTGTAGTCGATCAAGCGACCACACCTGCTGCATCAATATCGGCTGGATACAAGGAAGTTGCCACGTGGATATCGGCCTTGCAAGGAGCGGATCTGACAATTCCTTGGTCCGCGGAGGAGCTTCACCTGTACGGAAGTCAGACGACGTTAGAGGCGGCGCAAATCGGGTATCGGGTCGATGCTTCGGGGGGACGTCTGTCTGCATGGAAGGACGAGTGGCTCGTGCTTGGACAGATAAGCGGAGACCCGATCATCGGCGACTTCAGCAAAGAAGACTGCATTATTCTTTTTGCACGTCATGGATCTGGCTCATGGCGAGCAAATCATGTTTCAAACGACATAACGACCTTTGCCGATGTGTTGCACATCTGGTGTGATCTCTTTATCACGAAATATGCAAAGGACGTTTACGACGATACACTGGCTCTCCGATCGGATTTCCTAGCCCAATTGCGGCAACGAGTGAGTCAAAAATTATCGAATACCCAAACCGATGTATTCATGAGCATGGTCGATGGTTAGTGTTGCTCCCGACCATCGCACCGGTTAAGAGCAGCCGAGCTGCGTTGCGAGCCGGAGCGATTGCCGTCGAGCAAGATCGGGCAACGTACGCATTACGATGCGGCGGGACGCACGGCTGCAACAGACGATCCCACGATCCGCGGCTCCAAGTCGCTTGCCAGGCAGCGGTATCGTTACGACGCGAAGGATCAGTTGCCGCCGGTCGAGGACAGCCGCAAGGGCGAGGTGCGTGGTGGGCGCGTTGCCTCGCTACGAGCGAAGCAACGAAGTACTCAGCGAGGCACGAGTAACGCGCGCCCGATGCACCTGCAGCCATCGCAAGCGGTGACAGCAAAGAAAAA
>NZ_JBSAXF010000051.1:0-18422 GCF_053427845.1 Burkholderia sp. AW49-1
GGCCGGCATGCCGGAAATGGTCGCCGCCTTCTCGAGCGCCTCGGGCGGCGCAAACTGACGGGTTTCGTGAAGAACCGATTCAATCGCAGACATCGACTACCCCTTGGTGAACATGAATCCTCTGCATGGCGGCGCGATCGTGCGCGCCGCGTCTTGGCCGGCGCTTGCGCGCCGCTGTCTCCCACTCACCCGCGCGCGGCCCGAAGGCTGCGCGCGATGCTGCGCCGCACCACATCACAAGACGGTGGATGTACGGCCCGGCGATATCCACGATAAGCGCTCGAACTTACCCGTCACTTACGCGACACCGCCGTTTCGCTCGCCGCGCGGCGGCGCCTTGCGGTCTGCTTTACGCTGTTACAACCGCGACCCTACAATCGTAACTGAACTCGCCTCCCGGATTCCAGCTTGAATCGCTACGCCCTCTTCCTCATCCTGTCGATGCTGTTTGTCGGCAGCAACGTCGGTATCGGCAAATCCATCGTCGTCTTCGTCCCGGTCGCCATCCTCGCCACGCTGCGCTTCGTGATCGCGATCGCCGTGCTGTGGCCGCTGTTCAGTCCGGTGAAGATGCGTGCCGTCCGGCGCGCGGAATGGCTGAACCTGTTCCTGCAGGCGTTCTTCGGCACCTTCATGTTTACGCTGCTGATGCTCAATGGCGTGCAGCGCACGAGCGCGGTCGCGGCCGGCGTGATCACGAGCACCATCCCGGCCATCGTCGCGCTGTTCGCGTGGCTGATCCTGCGTGAAAAACCGAACGGCCGTGCGCTCGTGTCGATCGCGCTCGCGATCGCCGGCGTCGTGACGATCAACCTCGCCAACGGCAGCGCAGGCAGCGCGTCCGCGCACGGCGCCGGCGGCACCTCGGCCGGCTCGCTGACCGGCAACCTGCTGATCCTCGGCGCCGTGTGCTGCGAATCGATCTACGTGATCCTGTCGCGCCGGCTCACACAAACGCTCGTGCCGATTGACATCTGCGCATACACGCATCTGTTCGGCCTGTGCCTGATGCTGCCGCTCGGCGCGACGGCGTTGTGGCATTTCGATTACGCGAGCGTGCCGGCCGGTACGTGGGCGCTCGTCGTCTGGTACGGGCTGTCGGCCAGCATCTTCTCGTTCTGGCTGTGGATGAAAGGGATCCGGCACGTGCCAGGGAGCCTCGCCGGCGTGTTCAGCGCGGTGCTGCCGGTCGCGGCCGCCGCGTACGGCATCGCGTTCCTCGGCGAACGCCCGACGCTCGCGCATGGCATCGCGCTCGCATGCGTCGTCAGCGGCATCGTGCTCGCGAGCCTGCGCGGGAAGCGCGTGCCGGCCGCCGCGTCCTGATCCGTCCCCGGCAGCCCCGGCGCGTCGCTGCAGTCGCGCCGGCCGACGCGTTACAATAGCGCGCCTTTTCAAGATTACCCCCGATACCTGCGCCCAGCGCCCGACCCTCCACCATGTCTGCCCCGCATTCGCCCGGCTCCACCCGTCGTCCCCTGCGCCCGCTGCCCGCGCTGATCTTCATGAGCCGCTGGCTCCAGGTTCCGCTTTATCTGGGCCTGATCGTCGCGCAGGCCATCTATGTGTTCCTGTTCCTGAAGGAAGTCTGGCACCTGCTGTCGCACGCGACGAGCCTCGACGAGATCAGCGTGATGCTCGCGGTGCTCGGCCTGATCGACGTCGTGATGATCTCGAACCTGCTGATCATGGTGATCGTCGGCGGCTACGAGACGTTCGTGTCGCGCCTCGGCATCGAGGGCCACCCCGACGAGCCCGAGTGGCTCGACCACGTGAACGCGGGCGTGCTGAAGGTCAAGCTGTCGATGGCGCTGATCAGCATTTCGTCTATCCACCTGCTGAAGACCTTCATCAACCCCGACCAGCACACGACGCACGCGATCATGTGGCAGGTGATCATCCACGTGTCGTTCCTCGTGTCGGCGCTCGTGATGGCGTGGGTCGACCGCCTGACGACCCACACCCACCCGGCCCATTTCCACGAGACGCATGCGCCCGCCCCGGCCGTGTCTCGCGAATCGGTCAAAGCCGCCGCCAACGCATAAACGTATTCCCCTCAGTCCTCACAGAGTCTCAGCCATGACCGTCATCAAACAGGAAGACCTGATCCAGAGCATCGCGGATTCGCTGCAGTACATCAGCTACTACCACCCGCTCGACTACATCCAGGCCCTCGGCCGGGCGTACGAGCTGGAAGAGAGCCCGGCCGCGAAGGACGCGATCGCGCAGATCCTCACGAACAGCCGCATGTGCGCGGAAGGCAAGCGCCCGATCTGCCAGGACACCGGCATCGTCACGATCTTCGTGAAGGTCGGCATGGACGTGCGCTGGGATGGCGCGACGATGGGTCTCACCGACATGATCAACGAAGGCGTGCGCCGCGGTTACACGCACCCGGACAACGTGCTGCGCGCGTCGATCGTCAATCCGCCGGAAGGCGCCCGCAAGAACACGAAGGACAACACGCCGGCCGTGATCCACTACGAGATCGTGCCGGGCGACAAGGTCGACGTGCAGGTCGCGGCGAAGGGCGGCGGCTCGGAGAACAAGTCGAAGTTCGTGATGCTGAACCCGTCCGATTCGATCGTCGACTGGGTGCTGAAGACGGTCCCGACGATGGGCGCGGGCTGGTGCCCGCCGGGCATGCTCGGGATCGGCATCGGCGGCACCGCCGAAAAGGCGATGCTGATGGCGAAGGAATCGCTGATGGAGCCGATCGACATCCAGGAAATCATCGCGCGCGGCCCGAAGGACTGGGTCGAGGAACTGCGCGTCGAACTGCACGAGAAGGTCAACGCGCTCGGCATCGGCGCGCAGGGCCTCGGCGGCCTCGCGACCGTGCTCGACGTGAAGATCATGGCCGCGCCGACGCACGCGGCGTCGAAGCCGGTCGCACTGATCCCGAACTGCGCGGCCACGCGCCACGCGCACTTCGTGCTCGACGGCTCTGGCCCCGCGAGGCTCGAGGCGCCGTCGCTCGACGCGTGGCCGAAGGTCCAGTGGGAACCGAACACGGAAACGAGCAAGCGCGTCGACCTGAACACGCTGACGCCGGAAGAAGTCGCGAGCTGGACGCCGGGCCAGACGCTGCTGCTGTCGGGCAAGATGCTTACGGGCCGCGACGCCGCGCACAAGCGCATCGCCGACATGCTCGCGAAGGGCGAGAAGCTGCCGGTCGACTTCACGAATCGCGTGATCTACTACGTCGGCCCGGTCGATCCGGTGCGTGACGAAGTGGTCGGCCCGGCAGGCCCGACGACGGCCACGCGGATGGACAAGTTCACCGAAACGATGCTCGCCCAGACGGGTCTGATCTCGATGGTCGGCAAGGCCGAACGTGGCCCGGTCGCGATCGACGCGATCAAGAAGCACAAGGCGGCGTACCTGATGGCAGTCGGCGGTGCGGCTTACCTCGTGTCGAAGGCGATCCGCGGCGCGAAGGTGCTCGCATTCGAAGATCTCGGCATGGAAGCGATCTACGAGTTCGACGTGCAGGACATGCCGGTGACGGTGGCCGTCGATTCGTCGGGCACGTCGGTGCACCAGACCGGTCCGAAGGAGTGGCAGGCGAAGATCGGCAAGATCCCGGTCGCAACCGCTTAAGCGCGCTCGCACGAAAGGCCGGACCGAAGTCCGGCCTTTTTACTTCTCATTCTCGTTATCGCGCGCGGCCCGTTGTCCTGAGCCGATTCCCATTACACGCAGAAGGCAGGCCCGACAAGGCTTCGAGGCTTGGCTTTTCTCGTTCGAGCGATTATCGTTCGGTTTCTGAAGCCCCACTGAACAAGGAACAGCCATGCAAGGCGACAAGAAAGTCATCGAATACCTGAACGCCCAACTGAAGAACGAACTCACGGCGATCAATCAATACTTCCTGCATGCGCGCATGTACAAGCACTGGGGCCTCGAAAAGCTCGGCAAGCACGAATACGACGAATCGATCGGCGAAATGAAGCATGCCGACTGGCTGATCGAGCGCGTGTTCATGCTCGACGGCCTGCCGAACCTGCAGGACCTGCACAAGCTGCTGGTCGGCGAGGAAACCGAAGAGATCCTGAAGTGCGACCTGAAGCTCGAGCAGGTCTCGCAGTCCACGTGCAAGGAAGCGATCGCTTACTGCGAATCGGTGCGTGACTACGTGTCGCGCGAGATCTTCGAAAAGATCCTCGACGACACCGAAGAGCACATCGACTGGCTGGAAACGCAGATCGACCTGATCGGCAAGGTCGGCCTGCAGAACTACCAGCAGACGATGATGGGTTCGCCCGAGTAATCGCCACACCCGCCACGATCGCCACCTCGCCTTCGGCATGACGACGACGAACCCGCCAGCCGCCTCCGCGGTCCGCCCCACCGCCCCCGTCGGCATCTTCGATTCGGGGCTCGGCGGCCTGTCGGTGCTGCGTGCCGCGCGCGCGCACCTGCCCGGCGAGTCGTTCGTCTATGTCGCCGATTCGCACCATGCACCGTATGGTCCACGCGACGAGGCATTCATTACGGAGCGCACGCTGGCCATCGGCGAGTGGCTCGCCCGCGAAGGCGCAAAAGCGCTCGTGATCGCGTGCAACACCGCAACGGCGCGCGCGATCGCGGCCATCCGCGAGCGCCTGGCGATACCGCTCGTCGGTGTCGAGCCGGGCATCAAGCCGGCCGCCGCGCTGTCCGCGACCGGTGTCGCGGGCGTGCTCGCGACACAATCGACGCTGAACAGCCCGCGCTTCCAGGCGCTGCTCGACCGCTACGGCGCCGGCCGGCGCTTCATCTGCCAGCCCGGCCACGGGCTCGTCGAAGCGATCGAACGCGGCGACACGAACTCACCCGCGTTGCGCGCGTTGCTCACGCGCTACCTGCAGCCGATGCTCGACGACGGCGCCGATACGCTGGTGCTCGGCTGCACGCACTACCCGTTCTTCACGGAAACGATCCGTGACCTTGTCGGCGACCGGCTGACGATCGTCGATACGAGCGATGCCATCGCCCGGCAGCTCACGCGAGTGCTCGACGAACGCGGCCTGCGCGCGCCGGCCGGCACGCATGCCGCGCCGCCACGCTTCTGTTCGACGAGCGACGGCCTGCAACTGCGCGCCCTCGCATCGTCGCTGCTCGGCCTCGACGCGCCGGTCGAATCCGTCACCATTTCCTCGCCGAACGCGCGCGCCTGCGCGACCGTCTGACGCGGGCCGGCATGCCGCCGGTTCGCCCTCTCCCGCTCCGCCTCCCGGTTCAAGGGTCCGATGACCTTAAAAAAAGCCGAACCAGGCTTGTCAACGTCTGCAAATTTAATGATAATAATTCGCATTAACGTTAGCTATCGCAACTCATCATGATCGTCTGCGTGTGCAAGTCTGTTTCCGACCGCAAGATTCGCGCGTCCCTCGCCGAGGGTGTGAGTTCTTTCGATGAACTCCAGTTCGAACTTGGCGTGGCCACCTGCTGCGGCAAGTGCGAGGAGTCCGTCCGCGACCTCATGGCCGAGCAAGGCGTCTGCGCGAGCCGGTGCGGCGTCGAGCATCACGCTCATCCGATTCCGGTGACGTTCTACGACCGCAAGGCCGCCTGAGCGGCGCCGAGCGTACCCGTGCGGCTGCGGCCGCATTTGATGTCCGACCGTCAGCAAGCCACCTTCCGCGCGAGCCAGCGGCTTACCTGCCAAGGAGCCTGTCATGGAATTGCTGATTGGATTTGTGACCACCGTTTGCATCTCGCTGCTGATCTTCCGCAAGTAATACCGATTCACCCGCCGCGCCCCGGGTGCGACGTCGTCCTTTCAAGCTAACATGCAGGCTTCGCAATCCGCTCCTGCCGGCGTCCTGCCGGCTGCCCCACGTATGAATCCCCGGGTCATCACCGTCGCGGTCGGTGTGCTTGCCGCACATGCGATCATGCTGACGGCCGCGTGGCTCCATCGCAACGCGCCGCCGCCGAAGACGGTCGAAGTCCAGTCGATCACCGCGCAGCTCATCCCGCCTGCGCCGGCCGCTCAGCCGGTCGCGGTCGAATCGGTTGCGCAACCCGCGCCACCGAAGCTCACGCCGCGCGTCAAGCCGAAGGTCGAACCGAAACCGGTACAGAAAGCAGTCAAGCCGACGCCTCAGCCGGTCGCACAATCGCCGTCTCCGACGCCCGCCCCGGCAGCCGATCCGACACCTGCGCCCACCGCACCCGCCGCCGCCCCCGCCGCGCCGGCGGCCGCGCCCGGTCCGGCCCGTGAGCCGCTGCAAGTCAGCGCACCGAAGAACGTATCGGCGCTCAAGTGCAGCTTCGTGAAGCCCACCTATCCGTCGATGTCGCGTCGCCGTGGCGAAACGGGCACGGCCTATGTTCACTTCGTCATCGGCTTGACGGGCAAGATCGAAAGCGTCGAGTTGCAAAAGAGCAGCGGCTATCCGCGCCTCGACGAGGCAGCGCTGGATGCGACGCGCGCCAGCACCTGCCCACCGTACCTCGAGAACGGGCAAGCGATCCGCGCCGCCCATACGCTGCCCTTCAACTTCACGCTCGACGATTAACCCGCCTCATTCGAAAGATTCAAAGGAAACAAAAATGCAAAGCTACGGTATCGCGCACGTCTGGGCGCAAGGTGATTTCGTCACGCGCGCCATCGCGATCACGCTGCTCGTGATGTCGGTCCTGTCGTGGATCGTGATCATCGTCAAGGGCTGGAACGTGGTTCGCCTGAACCGTCTCACGAAGAATGCCGAGCAGGCGTTCTGGCATTCGGACGATTTCGACGACGGCATCAAGAAGCTCGGTCTCGCCGCATCGACGCCGAGCGACAACCCGTTCCTCGCGCTCGCGCTGTCGGGCAAGGAAGCCGCCGATCACCACCATCAGACGCAACCGCACCTGCACGACCGCATGGACGTGTCGGACTGGGTCACGCGCTGCCTGAAGGACACGATGGACGAAGGCATCTCGCGCATGCAGGCCGGTCTCGCGATTCTCGCGTCGATCGGCAGCACGGCGCCGTTCGTCGGCCTGTTCGGCACGGTCTGGGGCATCTACCACGCGCTGCTCGCGATCGGCGCAACCGGCCAGACGTCGATCGACCAGGTCGCGGGTCCGGTCGGCGAGTCGCTGATCATGACGGCCTTCGGCCTGTTCGTCGCGATTCCCGCAGTGCTCGGCTACAACGCACTGACCCGTGCGAACAAGGGTGTCGTCAGCAAGCTGCGCCGTTTCGCGCACGGCCTGCACGCATACTTCGTGACGGGCGCGCGCCTCGCGTCGTCGTCGACCCGCGACGGCCTGCGCCTTGCTTCGCGCGCCAGCTGAGACGGAGTGAAACATGGCAATGAACACCGGCTTCAGCGATGACGACGACGATGGCGTGATGAGCGAGATCAACATGACGCCGCTCGTCGACGTCATGCTCGTACTCCTGATCATTTTCCTCGTGACGATTCCGGCGATGCAGCACGCGGTCAAGATCGACCTGCCGCACGCGAGCAGCCAGCCCGTCGACGAAAAGCCGCAGACGGTCGACGTCGCGATCCAGGGCAACGGCACGATCCTGTGGAACGACCAGACGGTCACGCGGGAGCAGTTGCAAGCGCACATTGCGGAAGCGGCACAGCATCAGCCGCAACCGGAGTTGCACCTGCGCGCCGATCGCAAGGTTGCGTACGAGCGTGTGGCCGAAGTGATGTCTGATGCGCAGGCCGGCGGCCTGACGAAGCTCGGCTTCGTGACGGCGCCGACTGCGAAGGCGAAGTAACGCACGCGCGTTGTCTCGCCGGCCGCACCTCGCCCGCCGCACCTCGCCGGCCGCACCTCGCCGGCCGCACCCAAAGTAAAAGGCCTTCATCGCCAGATGAAGGCCTTTTTTCATGCGCACGCGGGCGCCTTCGGGCGGCGGGCTCTTCGGCGGTATCGGTTGCGCCTCGAGCAACGCAAATGCGGCTACCGTGGTCTGCACGGATTGCGCGTTCTGCCCTATCTGGCTCGCAACATATGCGGCCACCGGATTCCGCTCAGAACTTCCTTCGCGAAATGGGATTTCAATATAGGCCTGCCCGCGTATGCATTCAAGGTCCCGGCGATTGAAACTTGCGATTGCCGGCGGCGCTTCAATGACAAAACAAATTTGCCACGACGCGCATCTTGCATTCAGGTGGCCGAAGCATCGGCCGCCGCCGCGTCCTGCTTCGCGCGCTCGGGGCACCCCGGCTGCTTGTATTCGCCGTGGTCGAGCTTCTCGACCAGATAGTCGACGAACGCGCGCACCGCGGGCGGCATGCCCTGCCGCGACACGAACACCGCATAGAGTTGCGGCACCGGCAGCGTCCAGCCGGGCATCACCGGCGACAACTGCCCCGCACGCAACGCATTGCCGTACATCATCTCGGGCAGCGCCGCGATGCCGAGGCCGTCGAGCACGGCCTCGCGGATCGTCATCAGATCGGCCGTCACGAGCCGCGGATCGTGCTCGTGCATGTGACGCGTGCCGTCTGGGGCGATCAGGTTGAACACGTGCCGTCCATCGACGCTCGGCGTATCGAGCGTCTCGAAGTGCGCCAGATCGTCCGGCACCAGCGGCGGCGCATTCTGGTTCAGCAGGCTCGGCGCACCGACCAGCATCTGCTCGGTCCGCCACAGCGGCCGCACGACGATGTTCGCGTTCTGCGGCGGCTCCGAGCGCACGCGCAACGCAACGTCGACCGAATCCTCGAACAGGTCGATCACGCGATTCGTCACACGGATGTGCACCTTCACCTCGGGATAGCGGTGGAGGAATTCGGGGAGGATGCGCGACAGCATCGTCTGCGACAACGTCACCGGGACGCTCACGCGCACCGAGCCGCGCGGCGACGCGCGCAGTTGCTGCACGGCGTTCATCGCGGCCTGGGCTTCGGCGAGCATCGCCTGGCAATGCTGATAGAACAGCTCGCCCGCCTCGGTCAGCGCGAGCTTGCGCGTCGAGCGCTGCAGCAGGCGCACGCCGAGCGCCGCCTCGAGTTCGGTCAGGCGCCGCGACAGGCGCGATTTCGAGATACCGAGCACGCGTTCCGCAGCCGAGAAACCGCCGTGTTCGACGACCTGCGAAAAGTACATGAGGTCGTTCAGGTTGTGTGCATCGATGTTCATGTCATCGTTCCAATTTCAGAACAATCCATTGCGAACCGCCGCAAATCGGACCGTAAAGCGCCCAATATAATAGCGCTATGTTTCAAAAATGACGCTATTCCGATGATGCCGAGGGCTTCTGCATGACGACTGCTCGCTCGCTTGACCGCACGTACCCCGCGCTTCGCACGACCGAAGGCGGCGGCTTCGTGGTTCACCGCCCGTTCCCGACCCGGCTGCTGATGGATTTCGATCCGTTCCTGCTGCTCGACGAAATGGGCCCCGTCGACTATGCCCCTGGCGAAGCCAAGGGTGCGCCCGACCATCCGCATCGCGGCTTCGAGACAGTCACCTACGTGCTCGACGGGCGCTTTCGCCATCGCGATTCGGCCGGCCATGCCGGCACGCTCGGGCCCGGCGACGTGCAGTGGATGACGGCCGGCGCGGGCGTCGTGCACAGCGAAATGCCGGATCCCGCGTTCGCGCAGGCTGGTGGACGTTCGCACGGCTTTCAACTGTGGGTCAACCTGCCGCGGCGCGACAAGCTGATCGCACCACGCTACCAGGAGATCTCGGCTCGCCGCATCCCGACCGCGACGTCGCCCGACGGCCGCACGCAGGTCCGTGTGATCGCCGGCGAAGCATTCGGTGTGCGCGCGGCGATCGAGACGCGCACGCCGATCTTCTACCAGCATTTCACGCTGCAACCGGGCGCAACGGTCACGCAGCCGGTGCCGGCAGGTTATCGCGTATTCGCCTATCCGCTCGACGGAGCGGGCCGCTACGGGCCCGACAGGCAGCAAGTCGACGCACGGCAGATGATCGTCTACGGTGACGATGGCGACGCGGTGACGTTCGAAGCCGGCGATACGCCGCTCGACCTGCTGCTGATCGGCGGCGTGCCACTCAACGAGCCGATCGTCCGCTATGGCCCGTTCGTGATGAATACCGAGGAAGAGATCCGGCAGGCCGTCGTCGACTACCAGACCGGCCGCATGGGCCGCATCGAGCCATGACGCCCGATCGGGGCCGCAGGTGCCGCGAAACCGCGCGTTTTGCGTCACAATGACTGCTTGAACCATGTGGCCGACCGCCACCAGAAGGAACCCGTCCCCTTGAACTTCGAACATCTGATCCAGATCAACTCCGACGATCCGGCCGTGCCGTCCCTTACCCGCGAGCAGCTCTGGGAAGGCCTCGTGCTGCGCGCCGAACAGCCGCAGCTGTTCGTGATCGGCCTCGACAGCTGTGTCGTCCATGAACGGACGGACACCACGCTCGAACGCGAGCTGCACTACGGGCATGCAACCGTGCGCGACCGCGTGACGTTCACCCCGAACCAGCAAGTGCGCTACGACATCCATGCGGCCGGCGGCGAAATCGGCGGCTCGCTGACGATGACGATCGAGGAACGCGATGATCACGAACTGTTTCTGCGCTTCGAGTACCACACGACGCTGACCGTCACGGACGACAGCGAGGAAGCACGCCAGACGCACGGCATCGTCAAGGAAGCGTATCGCACGTCGGACATCGACACGGTGCGCCTGATCCGCGAATACGCACAGGGACGCAAGGACCCCGACCCGCTCCACTGACGTCGGAGGCGGCCTGCGGCCGCCCCTTTGGTTCAAGCTATCGAATTTGTCATATCGATCGATAAAGAGTTTTTGTAAATGGGAATAGTTATCATTTAGAATTCATCCCATCGTATCGACAGTCACCGATCAACCGAATGACCGACACCACGCGCCCGACCACGCTGACCTTGCGCCGCACGACCGGCACCGCAAGCGCCAACCGTCAGAAGACGGCGGCGGTCACGACGCCGGCGAAACCTGCCGGCAGCCGCGATGCCGGCACCCGGACCCTCAGCAGCGATGCGCTGCTGCAAGGCCACAGCCACATCAGCATCGCGCACAACGGAGAGACGTATCAGTTGCGTGCCACGCGGCTCGGCAAGCTGATCCTGACGAAGTAACGACAGAGTATTGTGGGGACCACCTCCCTGAGAGGTGTTGGGCAGTAGCCAGCGTAACGGCTTGCACGCGAGATCTAGACCCCTTCGTGCAAACACACTCAAGCAGCCGTTGCAGCAAGCCAAGCCACTTTTTTTTGGTTCTCGCACAAGGAAGAAAAAAGCGACACGTCCTTCGACGTGTCGCTTTTTTGTTGGTGCGTCTGGATGCAAAGAGAAAGACATCGCGGCTGTCGGCGCTTCAGCTCCAGCTTCGGCGGGCTCCGGAGCCCGACGGCGAAATACGCTCGCCTGCTGCTCCGGAGCTCGGCCACAAGGCCGTCAAGACCGCGTCAGAAACCCCAGAACATCAACCACCATGCGCTGTCGACCACGGCCAGGCCTGCCGCGAACCACGCGAATGCCGCCAGTCGACGCGGCCATGCCGCATAGCGCCCCGTCACCTTCCATGCGAGCCAGGCACTCCATGCGTTCGCGCCGACCAGAATCGCGATGCGAACGTCGGTTGCCCAGCCGAGCGGCACGTGCTCGGCCCGCAGCAGCGACAGCGTCGTCGCCGACAGCCCGAGGAATACGCCGGCTCCCGCGATCGGGATCAGCGCCTGTGCGAGATGATGGAGACGCACGCGGTCGAAACGGCCGAGCATCAGCGTCGCGCCGGCCAGCAGCACGAGCAGCGCGGTGCCATACACGAGCCCCGTGCCGACGATGTAGCTGACGATCAGCCCGCCGTCGAGCCACGAGAACACGTCGTTGCGATCCGGATAGTGCGTGAGAAGGAACCACGGTGCATTCGTCTCGAGCGGCCACGTGATGTCGCGATCGATGAGCCAGCCCGCGAGCCATTGCTTGATCTGCACGAACCACGGGCTGACGGTCCAGTGGAACGCACCGATCGCGACGCCGAGCAGGCCGTACAGGATCAGCGCCGTGTCCCACGGATTCGCCTGCTGCGCGCCGAGGCTCACGACCTCGTCGGACGGCGAGCGCCACGACAGCGCGATTGCGTCGCGGTGCCCGCTGCAACGGCCGCACATATGGCATGCGGCGGCACCCTTCATGTTGCGCAACGGCACGAGCGGCGCGCAATTGATCGGAATCACGCGATGCCCGTGCTCGCCGTTCTTGTACGAGCGACGCCAGGCATCCTCATCGACCTTGTAGCGCATCGGCGCGAGCCGCGCGAGCAGCCCGAACACACCGTTGACCGGGCACAGGTACTTGCACCACACGCGCTTCTCGCGGCCGTAAAGCACGCCTATCACGATCGCGCCGACGGTCGAGCCGCCGAGCACGAACAGCACCGCGAGCGGGTACTGATACACGCTCACCATCTGTCCGTAGATCGTCGTGAGCCCGAATGCGACGAACGGCCAGCCGCCCCACCGCATCCAGCGCGGAATCGCGCCACCGCGGCCGAACTTGCTCGCATATTCGGTCAGCGCGCCTTCCGGGCACAGCACGCCGCACCAGACGCGGCCGAGCATCACCATCGACAGCAGCACGAACGGCCACCAGATGCCCCAGAACACGAACTGCGCGATCAGCGTGAGATTGCTCCATAGATGCGCGGAATCGTCCGGCAGCGGCAATACCGCTGGCACGATGATCAGGAACGCGTAGACGGCGACGACGACCCATTGGATGCCGCGGATCACGGCGCCGTGGCGCTGCATCCACTGACCGGCCTGCGCGAGCCAGCCCGGCTTGGCTGCGGCCACAACACTCATGCCGCGCGACCTGCAGGGACGACCGGACGACGGCTCGCGCGCTTCATCAGCAGCCAGACCACCGCCCAGTACACCGCATAGGCGATCAGGTTGGTCAGCGCCGGGTGCGCGCGGTAGCCCGTCAGCGTCGCGACGAGCGAACCGAACGTGCCGGAGTCGTCGAGAATCGACGACGTATCCCACACCTGCGAAATGCCGAGCGGCAGGATTTCCTTGTCGATCAGCTTGTCGACACCGGTCTGGAACAGGCCTGCACCGAGGAACAGCAGCATCACTTCGGTGACGCGGAAGAAATGCCGCCACGAGAAGTACTTGCCGCCGAGCTGCAGCAGATAGAACGTGAGGAACGCGAGGCCCAGACCGATCACGACCGCGAGCATCTGGCTGGCGTCCACGTGCCCCGACTGACCGAAACCGAGGCCGTACAGGAAGATCACCGTCTCGCTGCCTTCGCGAGCGATCGCGAGCGCGACCAGCACGGCGACGCCCCACCAGTTCGAATCGCGCGTGCTCTGCTGCAGCGACTGCTCCATGTCACGTTTCAGCGTGCGGCCGTGCCGGCGCATCCACAGCACCATCTGCACGATCAGCACGCACGCGATCAGCACCATCGCTGTCTGGAAATAGTCCTGCGCGTCGCCGGACAGCACTTCGGTGAAGCCGACGAGCGCGGCACCGAGACCGACCGCCATCAGCAGGCCGACCGCCACGCCCGTCCACAGAAACGGCAGGCCGCGGCGCGCGTCGTCGTCGCCGTTCTTCAGCCATGCATAGAGGATGCCGACGACGAGCAGCGCTTCGACGCTCTCCCGCCAGACGATGAACAAGATCTGACCCATTGAATCCTCCTGACGCGCGGGGCAAGACATGCGTACGCCCGCACGCAGATAAAGCGCATTACTTCGCGACGATCACGCCCTGCGCCTGCTGGTGGAAATCGTCGAAAAACTTGTATTCGCCCGGCGACAGCGGGGCGACGACCACGAACGAATCGGCGCCCGGCGCGAGCACCTTCTCCTTGCGCAACTGCACGCTCTCGAATTCGGCGGCGCCCTTGCCGGTATTCCTGATCTCGATCTTGAAGCGCTGGCCGGCCGGCACTTCGATGCGGGCGGGGTTCAGCTTGCCGTCCGTCATTTCGAGCTTGAACGTCGGCAGATCGGCGGCATGCACCGCGCCGGCGAGCCACAGCGCGGCGGCTGCGGCGACGATTTTCTGGGGAAATTTCATTCTGGGTTCTCTGCGCCGACGGCGCGCCGAAGCGCGCCGTCCGTGATGCCACCAATCAGTACCCGCCCTTCTTGCCGATGCCGGCGAACGGGAAGTCGTATTCGAGGGTGATGGGCTTGAACCATGCGCCCACGCCCGTTTCCTTGTCGACGTGACGGCCGAACGCCATGTGGCCCGACTGCATCGGCGGCTTGACGGTCATCGTCAGGTGATACTTGCCCGGGCCGGCCAGCTTCACGTTGTCGCCATAGTGCGGGCCGTCGCTCGCGACCATGCCCATCAGGTCGCCTTCGGCCTTCCACTTCGTGTCGCCCTGCTTCGTCAGCTTGTACGTGACCTGCAGGTACGGCATCCAGTCGCCTTCCGCGAAACCCGTCGGGTTGTTCTTGACCGCGTGGATGTCCGCCTCAAGGTGGATATCGGAATCCGACGCCTTGCGCATCATCCCTTCCGGATCCATCGTGATCGGCTGCAGGTACACCGCGCCGATTTCCATGCCGCCCTGGATCTGCTGCTTGCCGATCGGATATTCGGCCGCCGAGGCCGACATCGCGGCAAGCGCCGCCGCTACCGCAACCGACGTGCGGATGAACGAAGAACCCAACATGGACACTCCTTGTTATTTGTCTGGTGACTTGCGCGCCGTCCATCAGAACTGCGTGCTGGAAACACTAACGCAACGAATAACGTTAATGCGAACTATTCTCAATACTTGCGAAGTTTAGCACCGAACCGGCTTCGGAACAAACGAGACACCGTGTAAACCCCTGATCCGACAAGGCTTACAACGGTGTTACCGGAAGGTTTCAGTGACGTTCGGAAAGACTTACCGGCCGCCGTTGACGTGGTCGCCCACGTTAGCGCCGAACACGCGCTCACGCAGCAGTGCAAGCTGGTCGCGCGTGGCCGCGGCTTTTTCGAATTCGAGGTTCTTCGCGTAGTCGGCCATCTGCTTCTCGAGACGCTTGATCTCTTTCGCGATCTGCTTTTCCGACATGTCCTCGAACTTCGCGCGTTGCTGCGCCTCCTTCAGCTCGGCGCGCGCGTCGTCGGCGTTGTACACGCCGTCGATGATGTCCTTGATGCGCTTCACGACGCCGCGCGGCGTGATGCCCATCTTCTCGTTGTGCGCGATCTGCTTCGCGCGGCGCCGCTCGGTCTCGCCGATCGCGCGCTTCATCGATTCGGTCATCGTGTCGGCGTAGAGGATCGCCTTGCCGTTCACGTTCCGTGCCGCGCGGCCGATCGTCTGGATCAGCGAGCGTTCGGCGCGCAGGAAGCCTTCCTTGTCGGCGTCGAGAATCGCGACGAGCGACACCTCCGGAATGTCGAGGCCTTCGCGCAGCAGGTTGATCCCGACCAGCACGTCGAAGGTGCCGAGCCGCAAGTCGCGGATGATCTCGACCCGCTCCACCGTGTCGATGTCGCTATGCAGGTAGCGCACCTTGACGCCGTGGTCGGCCAGGAACTCGGTGAGCTGCTCGGCCATCCTCTTCGTCAGCACGGTGATCAGCACGCGCTCGCCGGCGTTCACGCGCGCGTTGATCTCGGTCAGCACGTCGTCGACCTGCGAGCTTGCCGGGCGCACTTCGATTTCCGGATCGACGAGCCCGGTCGGCCGCACCACCTGCTCGGCGACCTGCCCCGTCACGCGCTGCTCATAGTCGGCCGGCGTCGCCGACACGAACACCACCTGGCGCATCTTGCGTTCGAACTCCGGGAACTTGAGCGGCCGGTTGTCCAGCGCCGACGGCAGCCGGAAGCCATAGTTGACGAGGTTTTCCTTGCGCGCGCGGTCGCCGTTGTACATGCCGTTCAGCTGGCCGATCAACACGTGCGATTCGTCGAGCAGCATCAGCGCGTCGGGCGGCAGGTAGTCGACGAGCGTCGGCGGCGGCTCGCCGGGCGCGGCGCCCGAGAAGTGCCGCGAGTAGTTCTCGATGCCCTTGCAGAAGCCGAGCTCCTGCAGCATCTCGAGGTCGAAGCGCGTGCGCTGCTCGAGGCGCTGCGCCTCGACGAGCTTGCCGTCGCGGTGGAAGAACTCGAGGCGCTCGCGCAATTCGTCCTTGATCGTCTCGACCGCCCGCATCACGGTGTCGCGCGGCGTCACGTAGTGCGACGACGGATACACGGTGAAGCGCGGGATCTTCTGCCGCACGCGCCCGGTCAGCGGGTCGAACAGCTGCAGCGTCTCGACCTCGTCGTCGAACAGCTCGACGCGCACGGCCAACTCCGCGTGCTCGGCCGGGAAGATGTCGATTGTGTCGCCGCGCACGCGGAACGTGCCGCGCTGGAAGTCCTGCTCGTTGCGCGAGTACTGCATCGCGATCAGCCGCGCGATCACGTCGCGCTGGCCAAGCTTGTCTCCGGTGCGAAGCGTCAGGATCATCTGGTGGTATTCGGACGGGTTGCCGATACCGTAGATCGCCGACACCGTCGCGACGATCACTACATCGCGGCGCTCCATCAGGCTCTTCGTCGCCGACAGCCGCATCTGCTCGATGTGCTCGTTGATCGACGAATCCTTCTCGATGAACAGGTCGCGCTGCGGCACGTACGCTTCCGGCTGGTAATAGTCGTAGTACGACACGAAATACTCGACCGCGTTGCGCGGGAAGAACTCGCGGAATTCCGAGTAGAGCTGCGCCGCGAGCGTCTTGTTGGGCGCGAACACGATTGCCGGGCGGCCGAGCCGCGCGATCGTGTTGGCCATCGTGAAGGTCTTGCCCGAACCGGTCACGCCGAGCAGCGTCTGGAATGCGAGGCCGTCGCCGACACCCTCGACGAGCGTTTCGATCGCGGTCGGCTGGTCGCCTGCGGGCGGATACGGTTGGTACAACTGGAACGGCGACCCTTCGAAGGTCACGAATTTCGATTCGTCGAGCGCGTCGCCGACTGCGGCGTGATGTTCGGACATGGAGTGCGGCCGGAGCGAGGGCAAAAAAACTATTCTAGCGCTTCGCGGCGTTGCGAACCGTTGACGGCTCCTGACGTGCGGCCACCGCCCGAAATCGCAATTTGCCGTGCGATCGCCGCCTTCGGCAGCGTGAATTCGCTACAATGTCAGGCTGCTGCGCTTTCCGGCGCCGTGCCCGTTGGCGCGCGGTCTGCTGCGCCCGCCCCGCCGGCTGAAAGCCTGACCCTCTTTTCACTACTGCCGAATCATCATGTCGCTCTTCTCCGCTGTCCAGCTTGCTCCCCGCGACCCGATCCTGGGCCTGAACGAAGCCTTCAACGCCGATACGCGTCCGACCAAGGTCAACCTCGGCGTCGGTGTGTACACGAACGAAGAAGGCAAGATTCCGCTGCTGCGTGCCGTTCGCGAAGCGGAAAAGGCGCGTGTCGACGCCGGCCTGCCGCGCGGCTACCTGCCGATCGACGGGATCGCCGCGTACGACGCAGCGGTGCAGAAACTGCTGCTCGGCAACGATTCGCCGCTGATCGCCGCGGGCCGCGTGGTCACGGCGCAGGCACTGGGCGGCACGGGCGCACTGAAGATCGGCGCCGATTTCCTGCGCACCGTGAACCCGAACGCGAAGGTCGCGATCAGCGATCCGAGCTGGGAAAACCACCGCGCGCTGTTCGAAGCGGCCGGCTTCGAAGTCGTCGCATACCCGTACTACGACGCCGCCACTAACGGCGTGAACTTCGAAGGCATGCTGTCGGCGCTGAACGGCTATGCGGCGGGCACGATCGTCGTGCTGCACGCATGCTGCCACAACCCGACCGGCGTCGACCTGACCGAAGCGCAATGGCAGCAGGTCGTCGAGGTCGTCAAGGCGCGCAACCTCGTGCCGTTCCTCGACATGGCCTACCAGGGCTTCGGCGAGAACATCGAGGCCGATGCGGCCGCGGTGCGTCTGTTTGCCGCTGCCGACCTGAATGCGTTCGTGTCGTCGTCGTTCTCGAAGTCGTTCTCGCTGTACGGCGAGCGCGTCGGTGCGCTGTCGATCATCACGTCGAGCAAGGAAGAAGCGACGCGCGTGCTGTCGCAACTGAAACGCGTGATCCGCACGAACTACTCGAACCCGCCGACCCATGGCGGCGCCGTCGTCGCGGCCGTGCTCGCGTCGCCGGAACTGCACGCTTCGTGGGTGCAGGAACTCGGCGAAATGCGCGATCGCATCCGCGCGATGCGCAACGGCCTCGTCGAGCGCCTGAAGGCGAGCGGCGTCGATCGCGACTTCAGCTTCATCAACGCGCAGCGCGGGATGTTCTCGTATTCGGGCCTGACCTCGGCGCAAGTCGATCGCCTGCGCGAAGAGTTCGGCATCTACGCGGTCGGCACCGGCCGGATCTGCGTTGCGGCGCTGAACACGCGCAACCTCGATGCGGTCGCCAATGCGGTCGCGGCGGTCCTGAAGTAAGCAGGCGTCGGCGGGTAGCGGCCCGCTCTGCCGAAACAAAAAACGCGCTCC
>NZ_JBSAXF010000052.1:0-18138 GCF_053427845.1 Burkholderia sp. AW49-1
TGTGTTCCCGGTGACGGACGGATCCTGCGCGCACGCGGCCAACAGCAACAGCAGCCCCGGTGCCAGTAAACGGCGAACCATTTTTACTTTCCCCACGTTTTATTTGCGCCGCACTGCTTCGCGCTATCTCACCCCCGCGAGCGCGCACCCGGCTTGCGCGCGGCCCGGTGAACACACCTTCACCCACGCCAGCGCACCGCCAAGGCTCTCTCAGGTTCTCTTTTCGGCTTGCCACATCACTGCAACGCCTGACGCCGACAAAGGCAGGGCAGGCGAATCGCGCCACCCACGGCCTTTGCTCGATTCCGCCGCCGTGCCGATCCCGCGCTATCCGGCGGAGAAGGTCCAGCCGATGCTTCGGTTTCCGGTAGCGGAAAATACCGATTCCTTATTTTCTCGGATCAAATGATACATATCGGTCTATCTAATAGTCAAGGCGACTTGCACGTCCGAATTTCGGGCCGACCGTAGCGTAACCGCCCCCTATATGACAGGCCCGAGCGGCCCACGGCACTTGATTTGGCGATGCTAGAATAATCCGTCTACATGGCATGAAACCTCGAGGAGGAGCGCACGGTCGTGAGAGCCAATAAACGCCAGCAGGTGGTAGACAAAGCCACCGAACTGTTCTCCCGGCATGGTTTTCATCCGGTCGGTGTCGACTGGATCATCGACGATTCCGGCGTTGCGCGAATGACGCTCTATCGGCATTTCCCGAGCAAGGACGAACTCATTCGCGAAGTGCTGGTTCAGCGCTATGACCTGATCATCGGCAGCATCGACGCGCAACTGCGGGACGTTCACGATCCGGTCGAGCGGGTCAAGACGATCTTCGACTGGTACGAAGCCTGGTTCAATACGCCGGAGTTTGCCGGCTGCCTGTTCGAGCGCGCGTTGGCCGAATTCGGAACCGCGTACGCGCCGATCTCCGACGTCGCGATCCGCTACCGCCGCAAAATGGTCGAATGGATCGCCGAATTGCTCGCGCCGCTCGTATTGCCCGAGACGGCACAACGGCTGGCCGGCGTCTACATGATGCTGCTGGATGGCGCGACGGTCGACGCGCGGGCGTTCAACGATTCCGCATCCGCCGGGCGGGCATGGCACGCCGCGAAGGCCCTGCTTGAACAGGCGATGAGCGCCGCGAATCGGCCTGCAACGGACACGGATCGCGCGACGGAGCGTGCATAACGAGCCAGCCTGATACGCCGCCGCCAGATCACCTGATCCTCGGGGGCGGCGGCTTTCGTCAAGCCGGATACCGCCCCCTGGTTGCGCGCGGTTTCAGTCGTTCCCCTGCTCGAGCACGTTCTGCGTGAGCGTGACCGACGGAATCGTCGGCTTGAGCAACGCGCGGCGCGCGCGGCTGCTCAGCCACTTCCAGCCGACCACGAGCAGCAGTGCGACCAGCGGGATCGACGCGATCGTCCACGTCCCGTTCGGGTAGTCGAATGCCATCAGGACCAGCACACCGAGCAGGAACAGCAGCGTGAGCCACGATGTGACGGGCGCGCCCGGCATCCTGAACGACACGTCTTCCACCTCGCCGCGTCTCACCGCGGCACGAAACTTCATCTGGCACACGACGATGAAGCCCCACGTGCTGATGATGCCGAGCGACGCGATGTTCAGCACGATCTCAAACACGCTCGACGGCACGAGATAATTGAGCAGCACGCCAACGACGTAGATTGCGACCGTCACGAGAATGCCCGTGTACGGCACGGATTGCGCGCTCATTCGCGAAAGGAACGCGGGTGCCGAGCCGCCCATCGACAGCGAACGCAATACGCGCCCGGTCGAATAGAGGCCCGAGTTGAGGCTCGACAGCGCCGCCGTCAGCACCACCAGGTTCATCATCGAACCGATGCCCGGCACGCCGAGCGCGCCGAAGAACGTGACGAACGGGCTTTGGCCCGCCTCGTACGCGCTCCACGGCAGCAAGCAGACCAGCAGAACGACCGACGCGACGTAGAAGATCGCGATTCGCCAGATCACGTTGTTGATCGCGCGAGGCAGCACCTTGCGCGCGTCCTTGCACTCGCCGGCGGCCGTGCCGACCAGTTCGACACCCGCGAACGCGAACACCACGCCCTGCACCAGCACCAGCGCGGGCATCAGTCCGTGCGGAAAGAGCCCGCCGTTGTCGGTGATCAGATGCATGCCGGTGTCATGGCCGGCGACCGGCACGCCCGTGCCGAGGATTACCGAACCGATCGCGAGAAACAACACGATCGCGGCTACCTTGATCAGCGCGAACCAGAACTCCATCTCGGCGAACCACTTCACGCCGATCAGGTTCATCGTCGCGACGATGCAGAGCGCGACGAGCGCGAAAATCCACTGCGGCACGCCCGCGAACGGCGCCCAGTAATGCATGTAGAGCGCGACGGCGGTGATGTCGACGATGCCTGTCATCGCCCAGTTCAGGAAGTACATCCAGCCTGCGACGAACGGTGCCTTCTCGCCCAGGAATTCGCGTGCGTACGACACGAAGCTGCCACTGCTGGGGCGATGCATCACGAGTTCGCCGAGCGCGCGCAGGATCAGGAACGAGAACGCGCCGCACACCAGATAGACGATCGCGAGCGCCGGTCCGGCAGCCTGCAGCCGGGCGCCGGCCCCCAGAAACAGGCCCGTGCCGATTGCCCCACCGATCGCGATCATCTGCACCTGTCGATTGCCGAGGGTCTTGTGATAACCGGCTTCGTGCGATTCGAGCCAGCTGCGTTTGTCGGTTTCGCCGGTTGCCGACGGTTCGGGAATGGATGCCATGACTGTATCCTCGCGCACGGATGTGATTGGAATCATCCCGATCGCGAGACGACCGGGGCCACCGGTACCGGAGGACCAGGTCCCGAAATCGTGCTCCCCCGTCCTGACTGCGGTTTGCCGATCATCGCGAACCGCACGGTACGTCGAGAACGTATTCAGCCGTAATTCCGCTCACAAACGGAATGCAAATTTCGACTGGGCCGGTTCGAATCCGCGCATATGGGCATCGGCCATGACACCCCATTCCCGTGCTTACCGGATCGATGAACAAAAACCGGCGCGCGTCCAATACGCCGCCGTCCGAATCCCCCCGGTGAACCGGTCAGTTAATTTGGTGCGCCGGCGCGCACTGCGGGGGCAATCGCCGCCGCCGGCGCCGATTCATGCACCAAAATGAGGAATCCGATTCGCCGGAATTTCCGCCTCTCCCCAGTGCGGCAAGCGTTTCACGTCAATGGCCTGGTTTTTGCTGGAGTGGTCCGGCCGCGCAACGGTTGCGCGCTGCCCGACGACATACCAGACAAGGAAGATTCACCGTGAGCCCGACGACTCGACCGTTCCCCCGACGCACCTGGCTGGCTGCGCTGATCGCAGCTCCCGTGATGGCGCTGTTCGCTGCCGCACCGGCGCATGCCGACGCGCTCGACACCATCGCGAAAAACGACGCGCTGCGCGTCGCGGTGCCTGAAGACTATCCGCCGTTCGGCTCGGTCGGCACGGACATGCAGCCGCAAGGCTACGACATCGACATGGCCGAGTTGCTCGCCAAATCACTGGGCGTGAAGCTGAAATTGGTGCCCGTGAACAGCGCGAACCGGATTCCGTACCTGACGACCAACAAGGTCGACATGGTGATCTCGTCGCTCGGCAAGACGCCGGAGCGCGAGAAGGTCATCGACTTCTCGACCGCGTACGCGCCGTATTTCCAGGGCGTGTTCGGGCCCGCGGACGTGAAGGTGGGCGCGCCCGCCGACCTGACCGGCAAGACGGTTGGCGCCACGCGCGGCGCGCTCGAGGAGATCGCGCTGTCGCAACTCGCGCCGAATGCGACGATCAAGCGCTTCGAGGACAACAACGCGACGATCCAGGCGTTCCTGTCGGGGCAAGTGCAACTGATCGCCGCCGGCAACATCGTCGCGGCGGCGATTCTCGCGAAGAATCCGCCGCGTCGGCCCGAGGTCAAGTTCGTGATCAAGAATTCGCCGTGCTTCGTCGGCGTCAACAAGAACGAACCGCGCCTGCTTGCGAAGATCGACGATGCGATCGCGCACGCGAAGCAGGACGGCACGCTGGGCGCGATGTCGAAGAAGTGGCTCGGCCAGCCGTTGCCGGCCGGCCTGTGACGGATCGCCGTGTCGCCTGATATATCGCCGCGGCCGGCGCCGCTGGCGCGGCGGGTGTCGTTGTCCGAATCCGAATTCATTCAATCGTCATGAGCTATCAGCTTCAATTCGGCGAGCTCGCCGAATACGCCGGCGTGTTCGCGAGCGGCGCGGCGATCACGCTTGCGCTGACCGCGGTCGCGACCGTGCTCGGCGTGGCGATCGGCGTGCTCGGCGCGGCCGCGTACAGCGCCGACGCGCCCGCGGCCGTGCGGCTGCGTCCACTGATCGGCGCGTACGTCGAGGCGATCCGCAATACGCCGTTCGTCGTCCAGCTGTTCTTCATCTTCTTCGGATTGCCCGCGCTTGGCGTGCACATCGACGAATACACGGCCGCGATTCTCGCGATGACGCTCAATCTCGGCGCATACTCGGTCGAGATCGTGCGCGCGGGCGTCGCCGCCGTCCCGAACGGGCATCTGGAGGCAGCATCCGCGCTTGCGATGTCGCGCGCGCAGATGCTGCGTCACGTCGTGCTGCCGCAGGCGCTCGCCAAGGTGTTTCCCGCGCTCTCGAGCCAGATCGTAATCACGATGCTCGGTTCGGCAGTCGTGTCGCAGATCTCGGTGGCCGATCTGACCTATGCGGCGGGCTACATCCAGTCGCGCAACTTCCGCGCTTTCGAGACGTATTTCGTCATCACGCTCGCTTATCTGGCGATGGCGCTGCTGCTGCGTGGCGCGCTCGGCACGATGGGGCGCCGCCTGTTCTCCCGTCGCGTGCGAGGTGCGCGATGACCGATTTCACGTTCGGGCAGATTCTCGCGAACCTGCTGCTGGCCGCGCGCTGGACGATCGTGCTGTCGATCGTGTCGTTCGTGTCCGGCGGCCTCGTCGGCCTCGGGCTGCTCGTGATGCGCGTGTCGAATTCGACGGTGCTGCGCGGCATCGCGAAGCTGTACATCGAAGTGTTTCAGGGCACGCCGTTGCTGATGCAACTGTTCATCGTGTTCTTCGGCCTGCCGCTCGTCGGACTCGACGTGCCGCCGTGGGTCGCGGCCACGGCAGGGCTCACGTTCTTCACCAGCGCGTATCTCGCGGAAATCTGGCGCGGCTGCGTCGAGGCCGTGCCGAAAGGGCAGTGGGAGGCGTCGGCGAGCCTGGCCATGAGCTACGTCGAGCAGTTGCGTCACGTGATCCTCCCGCAGGCCGCCCGCATCGCGATCGCGCCGACGGTCGGCTTCGGCGTGCAGGCCGTGAAGGACACGGCATTGGTATCGATCATCGGCTTCACCGAGCTGACGAAGGTCGGCATCGCGATCTCGAACGCAACGTTCCGCCCGTTCGTCGTGTACGGCCTCGTCGCGCTGATCTATTTCGCGCTCTGTTATCCGCTCACCCGTTATGCGCGCACGTTGCAAAGGAGATGGCATGCCGCTCGTTGAAACCCGTGGTCTCGAAAAGAACTTCGACACCCATCATGTGCTCAAGGGCATCGATTTTTCCGTCGAGCGCGGGCAGGTCGTATCGATCATCGGCCGCAGCGGTTCGGGCAAGAGCACGCTGCTGCGCACGCTCAACGGGCTCGAGAGCATCGATGCCGGCACGATCACGGTCGATGGCGAACGCGTCGATGCGCGGCACGCGGACCTGCGTGCGCTGCGGCTCAAGGTCGGGATGGTGTTCCAGCAGTACAACCTGTTTCCGCATCTGAGCGCCGGTCAAAACGTGATGCTCGCGCAGTCGGTCGTGAAGAACACGCATCGCCAGCAGGCGCGCGCGATCGCGGAGCTGATGCTCGAACGCGTCGGCCTCGGCGACAAGTTCGACGCGTTCCCGGAGCAGTTGTCGGGCGGCCAGCAGCAGCGCGTCGCGATCGCGCGTGCACTCGCGATGAAGCCGAGCGTGCTGCTGTGCGACGAAATCACGTCCGCGCTCGATCCCGAGCTCGTCGGCGAGGTACTGGGCGTCGTCGAGCAACTCGCCCGCGAGCACATGACGCTGATCATGGTCACGCACGAGATGAACTTCGCGCGTGCGGTGAGCGACAGGATCGTCTTCATGCACCAGGGCAGGGTGTGGGAGAGCGGGACGGCCGAAGACATCTTCGAGCGGCCACAGACGGTGGAGTTGACGCGGTTTCTCGGCAGCGTCCGGCACACGGAAGCCGTCGCGCGCTGATCGGCCATGCCTGCGCGGTGCTGACATCGTCGCCCGGATCGCCGACAATCCGGCGTGTGCGCCGCGCCCGCGCGCGCCGAGCCGCCCGAGAGAGTCCTCCATGTCCGGAATATCCATCAGGTCCGCCAATCTCGACGATGCGCAGGCGATCGCCGATTTTCACGTCAAGGTCTGGCGGCACACCTATCGCGATCTCGCACCGGCGCAAGCGCATGCCGTCCTCGACGAGCATTATCGCGGCGGGAAATGGCGGGAGAAGCTGGCGTCGAACGAGCGCGACCAGTTGGTGCTCGTGGCGCAAACCGATGGCACGATCGTCGGCATCGGAGCAGCCGGCGCGCCGTCGGAGCCGATTTTCGGCGGCCGTGGCGAAATCAAGTTCCTGTACGTCGATCCCGACTTCAAGCGTCGCGGCATCGGCCGCATGCTGCTTGCGCAGCTCGCAACGCATCTGCAAGCGTTGCAGTATCCGGGCGCCGCGCTGAGTGTCGTCAAGGGAAACGCAGCCGCGATCGCGTTTTACGCGGCGTTGAACGGCCGGATCGCGGGCGAGTACGTCGATGCCGGGCCGATCTGGCGTTCGCAAAACATCGTCATGGCGTGGGACGACTTCGCGAGTCTCGTTGCCTGATGTCCAGCGGGCATCACGCGAGGCGCGCGCGCAGCCACGCCGTGAACGCGGTCACGAGCGGCGTCTCGGTCAGCTCTTGACGCGTGACGAGATAGTACGCATGACGTGACGGCACCGTTTCGCTGAACGGCCGCACGAGCGTGCCGTCGATCAGGTCGTCGCGCACCGACAGGCTGTCGCCGAGCGCGACGCCCTGGCCGTGCACCGCGGCTTCGACGCCGATGTGCGCGTTGCCGATCTCGAGGATGCGGATGCCCGGCAGCCGGTCGGCCTTCGCTTCGGCCAGCCAGCGCATCCACGAGCCCGCGTGCTCGCAGAACAGCGTGCGCCCCGCGAGATCCTGCACCTTGCGGATCGCATCGCGCCCGTTCATCAGCGCGGGGCTCACGACCGGAAACAGCGCCGGATGCTCGAGCAGCTCGACGTGCCGGTTGCGCCAGTTGCCTTCCCCGTAACGGATGCAGACGTCGACATCCGGCGAATAGATCTCGCGCTCGTCGTTCGACGGAATCACCTTCAGATGGATGCCCGGATAGCGCTCGAGAAAATCGCCGATGTGCCGGGCGAGCCAGCGCGACGTCAGCGACAACGGCGTCGACACGACGAGATCGCCGACGGCGGCCGGCGAATCGAGCCGGACGGTGGCGTTCGCGATGATGTCGAACGCGGTGCCGACCGGCTCGAGCAGCGCTTCGCCTTCAGGTGTCAGCTTCACGCGCGCCTTTGATCTGACGAATAAGGCGACGCCGAGTGTGCTCTCGAGAATCCGGATCTGGTGGCTCACCGCGCTCGCGGTGACGTGCAGTTCGTCGGCGGCGGCCGACACGCTGCCGCGCCGGGCGGCTGCCTCGAACGCGCGAAGCGGGTTCAACGGGGGGAGGCGGTTGCGCATCGGCAGGGTGTCGGCGGCGACGGTGCTGAGAAAAATTTCATTTAAGCGGATTCAATTTCTCGCTACAACAAAAAAAATTGAATGCCTACAGTGGTGGCACTCCAACCGAGACGAGGTCGACCGCAATGAGCCTTACCGAACCGATCGAGCGCCTGTGGGGCGGTCGCTTCCAGTCGAAACCGTCCGACGCGCTGCAGAACCTGTCGCGCTCCGATCCGAGTTTCTACCGACTCGTCCCGTACGACCTGGCTGGCTCCCGCGCGCATGCACGCGAGTTGAACCGCGCCGGTATCGTGAACGACGACGAGCTCGCGCAGCTGCTGGCCGCGATGGACGGCATCGCGCGCGACTACACGGCCGGCGCGATCGCGCCGTCGCTCGCCGACGAGGATGTGCACACCTTCCTCGAACGCGTGCTCACGCAGCGGCTGCCGGCGCTCGGCGGCAAGCTGCGTGCGGGGCGCTCGCGCAACGACCAGGCGGCGAACGACCTGCGCCTGTATCTGCGCGACAAGGCGCGCCAGCTCGTGCGCGGCGTGCTCGACCTGCAGGATGCGCTGGTCGGGCAGGCGAGCCGGCACATCGACACGGTCACAGCGGGCTTCACCCATCTGCAGCCCGCGCAGCCGATCGTGTTCGGTCATCAGCTGCTCGCGCATGCGCAGTCGCTGTATCGCGATGCCGACCGCCTGGTCGACTGGGACCGCCGCACCGCACGCTCGCCCCTCGGCGCGGCCGCGCTGGCCGGCTCGGCGATCTGCGTGCGGCCCGATCTTTCCGCGCAGGAGCTCGGTTACGACGCACCGTGCGAGAACTCGATCGACGCGGTGGCCGCGCGCGATCACGTCGCCGAATTCGCGTTCGTCACCAGCATGCTGGCCGTGGATCTGTCTCGCCTGTCGGAAGAAGTGATCCTGTGGACGTCGCGGCAATTCCGCTGGGTGGAACTCGACGACGGCTACGCGACGGGCAGCTCGATCATGCCGCAGAAGAAGAACCCGGACATCGCGGAGCTCACGCGCGGCAAGGCGGGGCGCCTGATCGGCAACCTGACGGGCCTGCTCGCGACTCTCAAGTCGCTGCCGCTCGCATACAACCGCGATCTCGCGGAAGACAAGATCGCCGCGTTCGATTCGATCGACACGCTCGAACTCGTGCTGCCGGCGATGGCGGGGATGATCCGCACGATGCGCGTGAACGTCGACGAGATGCGCCGCCAGGCACCGCTCGGCTTCACGCTCGCGACCGAGGTCGCCGACTGGCTGGCGCTGTCGGGCGTACCGTTCAGCGAGGCGCACGAGATCACCGGCGCGCTCGTGCGCGCTTGCGAACGCGACGGCATCGAGCTCGCGGATGCCAGCACGGAGCAACTGCAGGCCGTCGACCCGCGCCTCGCGCCGGCGGTGCGCGCGCATCTGACGCTTGACGCGGCCGTCGCCGCGCGCGGCGGCGCCGGCGGCACGTCGCCCGCGCGCGTGCGCGAGCAGATCGGCCGCCTGAGCATCGCGATCGAACGCCAGGCCGCGTGGGTGGCCGACTACCGGGGGCCGTCATGCTGAGCGCATCCGATTCCCACCGTCTCGACGGCGCACCGGCCGCGGCCGTTGCCGCGGACGACACCGCCGCACTCGTGCGCGTGCGCCGGCGCTACTGGGGCCGCTATGTCGCGTCGATCGCGATCATTGCCGCGCTCGCCTATGTGGCGCTCGCGTTCGCGCGCGGGCAGATCGAATGGCGCGTCGTCGGCCAGTTCCTGACCGCGCGGTCGATTCTCACCGGCCTCGGCAACACGATCGTGATGACCGTCCTCGCGATGACGCTCGGCATCGTGCTCGGTGTCGTCACCGCGGTGATGCGGCTGTCGTCGAACCCGGTGCTCGGCGCGATCGCGCAGGGTTACATCTGGCTGTTCCGCGGCACGCCGGTGATCCTCCAGCTGCTGCTGTGGTTCAACCTCGCGCTGGTGTTTCCGGCGCTCGGCATTCCGGGAGTCGCCGAGTTCCGGACCGTCGACGTGATGACGCCGTTCCTCGCGGCGGTGCTCGGGCTCGGCATCAACCAGGGCGCGTATACGTCGGAAGTCGTGCGAGCGGGGCTGCTGTCGGTCGACACCGGCCAGTACGAGGCCGCGAAATCGATCGGCATGGCGCGCCTGCAGGCACTGCGCCGGATCATCCTGCCGCAGGCGATGCGCGTGATCGTGCCGCCGATCGGCAACGAGCTGATCGGCATGGTCAAGCTCACGTCGCTCGCGAGCGTCGTGCAGTACGCGGAGATGCTGCACAACGCGCAGAACATTTATTACGCCAATGCGCGCGTGATCGAGCTGCTGATCGTCGCAGGCATCTGGTATCTCGCGGTCGTCATCGTGCTGTCGTTCGCGCAGGCTCGCGTCGAACGGCGCTTCGCACGCGGCGCGGGCCGCGCGGCGGGCCGTAAATGAGCGGCGCGACTCACAACCGTAAGGAGAACGTCATGACGAATGCAGTCGTTCGCGCGGTCGACGTGCGCAAGTCGTACGGCGATTTCCAGGCGCTGCACGGCATCACGCTAGACGTCGCGCAGGGCGAAGTGCTGTGCATCATCGGGCCCTCCGGCTCGGGCAAAAGCACATTCCTGCGCTGCATCAATCAGCTCGAGACGATCAGCGCGGGCGCGCTGTGGATCAACGGCGAGCTGGCCGGTTACCGACGCACGGGCAATCGGCTCCACGAGCTGTCGGAGCGTCAGGTCGCGCGCCAGCGACTCGCGACGAGCATGGTGTTCCAGCGCTTCAACCTGTTCCCGCACAAGACCGCACTCGAAAACGTGATCGAGGGGCCAGTGCAGGTGCTCAAGCGTCGCTGCGGGCAAGCGGAAGAGGAGGCCCGCGCGCTGCTCGCGCGCGTCGGCCTTGCGCACAAGTGCGACGCGTTTCCGGTCGAGCTGTCGGGCGGTCAGCAGCAGCGCGTCGCGATCGCGCGGGCGCTCGCGATGCATCCGCAACTGATCCTGTTCGACGAACCGACGTCGGCGCTGGACCCGGAGCTCGTCGGCGAAGTGCTGGCCGTGATGCGCGATCTCGCGAAGAGCGGGATGACGATGATCGTCGTCACGCACGAGCTCGGCTTCGCGCGCGAGGTCGCCGATCGCGTCGTGTTCATGGACGGCGGCCGGATCGTCGAGAGCGGGCCGCCCGACCAGGTGCTGTCCGCACCGACGCATGCGCGCACCCGCGACTTCATCTCGGCCGTGATTGCCTGAGCGGATCGCACCGCCGACGAGACGTGCAACGCAGCACTGCGGTACCCCCTTACACCACCACGACAAGGCGACACCCCCATGAAAGCATCCGTCCTGACCCGCACGCTGGCCGCTGTCGCATTCGGCGCCCTCGCGCTTCATGCCTCCTTCGCGCTCGCCCAGGCCGCGAACGTCAAGCGCACGCTGAACGTCGCGATCGTGCCGAACTATCCGCCGTTCGAATACAAGGACCCGGCGACCGACAAGCTCGCGGGCTTCGACGTCGATCTCGGTGAGGCGCTCGCCGCGAAGATGGGCGCGAAGCTGAACTGGGTCGAGACGAGCTTCGACCAGATGATGAGCGCGGTCGCGACGCAGCGCGTCGACATGATCCTGTCCGGCATGACCGACCTGCCGACGCGCCGCGACGCCGTGACGTTCGTCGACTACATCGAGACGGGGCCGCAGTTCTACGTGCTGAAGACGCGCGCGGGCGAGTTCGCGCAGATGGGCGCGCTGTGCGGCAAGCGTGTCGGGTCGAGCCGGCGCACGTCGTTCCCGGACAACACGACCGCGTGGAGCGCGGAGAACTGCGTGAAGGCCGGCAAGCCGGCGATCGTGGTGGTCGGCACCGACGGCTCGTCGGACGCGCGCATGCAACTGCGCCAGAACCGCATCGACGCGGCCGTGCAGGGCGGCGAGACGCTGCCTTACCAGAACAGCCTCGAGCAGAACGCCTACGCGCCGGTCGGCAAACCCTTCCTGTCGCAATACACGGGCATCGGCGTCGCGAAGAGCAACACCGCGCTGAGCAGCGCGCTGACGACGGCGCTCAACCAGTTGATCGCGGACGGGTCGTATCACAAGCTGCTGGCGAAATGGGGGCTGCAGGAGCACGCGGTGGCGAAGGCGATGGTCAACGGCACGCACTGAAGCGCGCAATGACCGACCTGGCTCCCCGCTGGCCGGACGCGAAGCGCGCGTGCGTCGCACTCGCGTTCGATCTCGACGGCCCGACCGGCGACGCGATGCTGAACGGGTCGATCTGGCGCAACCCCGCGTATTTCACGCTCGGCAGCTACGGGCCATGGCGCGCGCTCGGCCGGCTGCTCGACGTGCTCGCGTCGTTCGACCTGCCCGCGACGTTCTTCGTGCCCGCGTGGGTCGCGCGGACCTGGCCCGCGCAGTGCGCGGCGATCGTCGAGCGCGGGCACGAGATCGGCTATCACGGCTACCGGCACGAAGCGTTCTGGACGCTCGAACCCGAACGGCAGCGCGAGATCATGGCGCAGTCGGCCGAGGTGCTCTACCGCACGCTCGGTGTGCGGCCGGTCGGCTTCCGCACGCCGTCCGGCGACTGGAGCGCGGCGACGCTGAGCGTGCTGCGCGAAGCCGGCGTGCGCTATTCGAGTTCGATGCGGGGCGACGATCGCCCCTATCTGCTGCCCGGCGCTGACGGCGAGCCACCGCTCGTCGAGATTCCGGGCCGCTGGGAGACGGATGATTACGCGTCGCTCGCGTATCACCGCAACCCCGACTATCCGGCCGGGCTCGACCGGATCGCCGGCTACGATGCAACGCTCGACAACTGGACACGCGAATTCGACGGCATATACCGCGACGGGTTGTGCCTGACGACGCTGCTGCATCCCAAGGTCTGCGGCAAGCCCGGCCGCCTCGCACTGCTCGAAGCGTGGTTCGAACACATGCGCGTGCGGGACGGCGTCTGGTTCGCGCGCTGTCGCGAAGTGGCCGACTGGTGGCTCGCTCGGCACGCGCATGACACGCAATCGCCCCAAAGGAGCGGCCTGTGACGACACTTCCAGCCTGGCCGGACGGCGCGCGCTGCGCGGTCGCGATCACGGTCGACTTCAACGACATACACGGTATCCAGACACGCGAGCCGCGCATCGTCGGCCGCGAGAAGTCGCTGTCGGTGTGGCGTTACGGTGCGACGCGCGGCGTCGAACGATTGCTCGATGCGTTCGATGCATTCGGTGTGCCAGCGAGCTGGTTCGTCCCGGGCATCGTCGCCGAAACGCATGCGGATGCCATACGCGAGATCGCCGCTGCCGGCCATGAACTCGGCGTGAGCGGCTATCGCTGCGAGGACTTCGACGCGCTGCCGCTCGCCGCGCAGATCGACGCGTGCCGCATCGGGCGCGCGGCGCTTGCGGACACGATCGGCCGCGACGTTGAAGGTTTTCGCTCGTTCACCGGCAACTGGGCCGAGGGCTTCGCAGACTGGCTCGTCGCGGAAGGCTTCACGTGGTCGTCGTCGTGGCGCGGAGACGATCTGCCGTACGTGCATCCGCACGGCGACGACCGCGAAGACGGGGCGCGGCTCGTCGAGCTGCCGCTGCACTACGAGCTCGAGGACGAGCCATACTTCGAGTTCAACCTGTCGCCGCCCGTGCCGACCGGCCAGCCGCGCATCGCGGCGTACCGTGACGTACTCGACAACTGGCGGCGAGACGTCGACGGGTTTCGCCGCTTCGGACTGTGCTGCGTGCTGCGCCTGCATCCCGAGTTCATCGGCACCGCGGGGCGCATCGACTTGCTGCGCGCGTTGCTCGCTCATCTGCGCGACGCGGGCGACGTATGGTTCGCGACCGGGCGCGACATCGCGCGCTGGTGGCGTGCCCAGGTGCCCGTCAATCCGCCGGGCCATCCGGTCGACGTGTTCACGCATTGCGTGGCAGACGAATCGGCACGATGAACACGGTGACGCAAACGCGCGCCACGCGGCTCGCGGCGTTCGTCGCGCAGACGGCCGCCGATGCATTGCCGGACGACGTCGTCGCGAAGGCGAAGCGTCATGTGCTCGACACGTTCGGCGCGGCGCTGGCGGGTACGTTCGCCGTCGAGACCAGCAGTGCGCGGGCGCTGACCGGCACGGTCGAGCGTGGCGGCGCAACGCTGTGGGGTACACGACTGGCCGCGGGCGCACGCGATGCGGCGTTCGTGAACGGAATCGCCGCGCACGCGCTCGAGCTCGACGATTCCGGCGGCTGCGATCATTCGGGCGCGGTCGTGCTGCCGGCCGTGCTTGCCGCGCTATCGCGTGCGCAACGCCCCGTGACGGGCCGGGAATGCGTGGCGGCGATCGTGCTCGGCTACGACATCGGCCGGCGCGTGCTCGAAGCGGCCGGCGGCTACTCGGCGCACAACGGTGCCGGCTGGCACTCGACGCTCAGTTGCGGCGTGTTCGGCGCCGCGGCGGCAAGCGCACGCGTGCTCGGGCTCGACGCAGCGCGCACGCGCGACGCGCTCGGCCATGCGGCGAGTTTCTCCGGTGGCTTGTGGGGCTTCATCCATGACGGATCGCAGACGAAGCGGCTGCATGCCGGCCGCGCGGCGGAAGGGGGCGTGCTCGCGGCATTGCTGGCACGCGAAGGCGTGAGCGGCCCGGCCCGCGTGTTCGACGACGTCTGGGGCGGCTTCTTCAACACGTTCGCCGCGCAATCGCATGCGCCCGACGCATTGACCGACGGCCTCGGCGTGCACTGGAAACTGATGCGCTGCTCGATCAAGCCGCACGCGTCTTGCCGCAGCGCGCACGCGGCGGTCGACGCGGCGCTGCAGCTTGCCAAAGGTCACACGTTCGAGGCCGGCGAAATCGAGCGGGTGGTCGTGCGGACGAGCGCGTTCGTCGCCCGGATGTGCGGCGGCCGCGACCTGTCGACGCTGTCGTCCTCGCAGATGAGCCTGCCGTACGCGGTTGCGGCAGCGCTTGCATTCGGCGACACGGGAATCGACGCTTATCGCGACGACAGGCGCACCGATTCGCGCGTGACCAGGCTGCTCGCGCGCATCGCGATCGAGATCGATCCGACGCTCGGCGATCTCGACGAGCCGACCGTGATCCTGCATCGCGCGGACGGGCGCCGGGAATCATGTCACGTGCCGATCGCGCTCGGGGATCCGCGCAATCCGTTGCCGGACGCCGCGCTTCTGGCGAAGTTTCGTGCGCTGGCGGGTAGCGCGCTTGCCCCTGCGCAGGTCGATGCGTTAAGCGACGCTTGCCTGTCGCTGGAGCGGCTGGCGGACGCGCGGGGGTTGAACACGTTGCTCGCGGCCGATGATTGCGATTCACATACCACGCCGAAATTCCGTCCATAACTCGTCGTTTCCGGAAACGTTCCTTGTCGGTTCCGCACTAATTCACGCGCCGCTCTGGTCGTTATCGAGGCATCGGTCTCGCACGTGCCGCCTTCGATCGGCTGGACACGCATGCGTCGCATGCAACGGTTTCGTGCTCAACGCTTCCCTCATCATGATCAGGAATTTCAGCATTCGCGTCAGGCTGGCGCTGGCGATGGGTTTTCTCGGCCTACTGCTCGTCGTCGGCGGCATCATCGGTGTGATTGGCGTGGCGATAAGCAACGACGATGTGAAGACGCTTTACTCCGACCGGCTCGCATCGTCGGAGGCGCTGGGGCAGGCGAATGTCGCGCTGTCGAGAACCCGTCTATGGCTGTATCGCATCGCGCTCGATCCGGAAAGCCCCGACGTGCCGCAGGAAACCGCGACATCCCGTGACCTGCTCGCCGCGTCGAAAAAGGCGTGGGACGCGTATCGCGCGCTTCGCCTCTCCGGCCCCGAAGAAGCGCGCCGCGCGGCCGACGCGAACACGAAATTCAACGCGCTCGTCGAGAATGGCCTCGAACCGATGTTCAGCGCCATTGCCGCGCGCGATCCCGCGAAAATCCCCGACGTCTGGCGGCACATACCGCCGTCGCTGTTCATCGACGTCTCCGACGCGATGGACGCGCTCGGCCGCATCCAGATCACGGCCTCGCGGTTAACGTTCGATGCCGCGCAGGCTCGTTTCCACTGGTTCGTCGGGATCGCGATCGCCGGCATCCTGGTCGCGCTCGGTGCGGCGATACTCACGTGGTGGTCGCTTCAGCGCGCGATCGGCGCGCCGCTTGCGCATGCACTCGACCATTTCAGCGCGATTGCCGGCGGCGATCTGACGACGCGGATCGACGTCGATTCGACCGACGAGATGGGGCAGCTGATGACCGGCCTGCGGGCGATGCAAGGCAAGCTGCTGCAGACGATTCGCGTGGTGCGTGAAGGTTCGCACTCCATCGAAACCGCCGCGCATGAGATCACGGCCGGCAACATGGACCTGTCGCAACGGACCGAAGAGCAGGCCGCGTCGCTGGAGGAAACGGCCGCCTCGATGGAGCAACTGACTTCGACGGTTCGCCAGAATGCCGAGAACGCGAAGCAGGCGAATCAGGTGGCGCACGACGCGGCGCTGCTGACCGAAGAGGGCAATCAGGCGACGCAGGAAGTCGTCAGCACGATGCGCGGCCTGTCGGAAGCGTCCGGCAAGATCGCCGAGATCATCTCCGTCATCGAAGGCATCGCATTCCAGACCAATATCCTGTCGCTGAATGCGGCCGTCGAAGCGGCGCGGGCAGGCGAGCAGGGACGCGGATTCGCGGTCGTCGCAGGCGAAGTGCGGTCGCTTGCCCAACGCAGCGCCACGGCGTCCCGGGAGATCAAGGAACTGATTACGGATTCGCTGAGACGCGTCGAGACCGGTGCGCGACAGGTCGGTCGCGCGACCGGGACGATGTCGGAGATCCTGACGTCCGTGCAACGGGTGCACGTGCTGATGGGCGAGATTGCCGCTGCGTCCGACGAGCAGTCCAGGGGCATCGAACAGGTAAACCAGGCGGTGACGCAAATGGACCAGGTGACGCAGCAGAACGCGGCGCTGGTTCAACAGGCGTCGGCGGCCGCGTTGTCGCTGAGGGAGCAGGCAGGGCAGCTGGAGGCGACTGTCTCGGTCTTTCGGATCGGTTCCTCGCAGGCCGTTGCGTAAACCCGGGCGACCGGTTACCGGAGGCAGCCTATAATCGTTACCAGCTTGTCCAGGAAATCGCGGTTATCAGGGTGAGGGGTGTCCAAATGGGACAATGCCGTCGCATCTATTCGCGCTTCGTCGTCGCATCTATTCGCGCTTCGTGCTCACAAGCTGGATCGCCGGTCTAGCGATTCTGGCTGGCCCAGGCCACGTGCACGCCGAGGACAGTCCGTCGAGCTTGCCGACCGATGTCAAGCCATCTGAAAGAAAGATCAACGTCTATGCGGTATATGGCGACGGACGCGCGACCGAGGGTGGCGACATGCATTGGCGCGCCTACGAAGTCGGCTTCGGCGACGTCCTGAATGACTACCTCTCGGTCTACCTCGCGTATGTGAACGAGGGGCATCCCCTGGATCACCACCGTGACGGCTTCGCCGCCCTGGGTTCGTTTCGTTGGCCGGTCAGCAATCGCGTGGCGCTCGAATTCTCGGCGGGACCGTATTTCAGCATGGACACGACGCATGTCGACAACGAGGTGCGTAACGAAAAGCGATGGGGTGTGCGTGCGTCGGCAGCGGTGCGGTATTACGTCGTTCCCAACCGCTTCTTCCTCAAGGTCCAGTACAACCACGTCCAGATGATTGGCGGATTCAATTCCGACGCGGTGCTCTTCGGCATCGGCTCGGATTTCGGCGGCGATCCAGGTCCCGCACTTTCGGACGGCAAGACGCAGGTTAGCGTTTGGGCCGGCACGTCGCAGACGAACCGTCCTCAAGTGCCGATCGAGAAAGGGTACATGGTCGAAGTCAAGCGCCCGCTCGGCAATGCGTGGGCCTATTCGGCGAGCTTCGTCTACGAGGGCAATAATGGCGTCGCCGGTCGAAGAGGTGTGGCGGCGCAACTCTGGTACGTCGCGCCTATAAGGAGCAAATGGACGCTTTCGGCAGGCGTAGGTCCGTATCTCTCGCATGATCGCGACGAAGTCTCGAGCAAGACGAGACTCAATGCCTTGCTCAGCGCGCAGGTGACGTATCAGGTCACGAATGATTGGGCTGCGAGCTTGCGCTTCAATCGTGTCGCAACCGGCAACGACAAGGATCAGGACATGTTCATGGTCGGATTGGCACGCAACTTCTAGTAGGCTCGTTCTTGCGTGCAGGCTCATGCTGTTGAGCGAGGGGGTAATTGATATGCATGCGTGGGCGGGTGCGACCGCAATCAGAACCGGGAACGCATGATCACCGTGTTGCCATCTGGATTGACATAATGCGGACTAGCAAATTTTTGGT
>NZ_JBSAXF010000053.1:0-18111 GCF_053427845.1 Burkholderia sp. AW49-1
GGTCGACGACCTGTTTCCGATCGCCGAAGTGTTGCAGTACCTCGGCTTCGCCGACGTGCGGGAAGGGGACGTGTTCCTGACGCCGCCGGGGCGCGTGTTCGCGGAATTCGGCACGCAGGAGCGCAAGCTGATGTTCGCGGATCACCTGCTGAAGCATGTGCCGCTCGCCGCGCGGATCAAGAAGGTGTTGAACGAGCGCCCCGGCCATCGCGCACCGCGCGTGCGCTTCGAGCAGGAACTGGAGGATTTCCTGTCGGACGGCGCGGCCGAGGAAACGCTCGACGCGGTGATCGACTGGGGCCGTTACGGCGAGATCTTCTCGTACAACGACCAGACCGAAATCTTCAGTCTCGAGGACGTCGAGTCCTGAGCCATCGCGCCGGGCCGCAGCGTCCGGCATCCGCATGCGCCGCGCTTGCCGGGCGCCGCGCATCGCATCGTTACTGCAGGTTGCCCCAGCGGTCGACGGCCGGTTCGGCCGACGCCCACTTCCAGTGCGTGCCTTGCTGGCACGCATTCGCGAAATACCAGTCGGCCTTGTCGCCGTCCTTCACCGAGAACGCAAATTCCTTGCACAGCGCGAGCGCCGTCGAGTACGCACGCGTGACGCGCACCTCGCCTTCGCCGTTTTCGAGCGGCAGCGTGTTCTTTATCTTCCACGGCTTCACTTCGCCGACTGCCAGGCTGCCCGCCGCCTTCGCGATCGCGTCCTGCTGGTTCTGATGGAGCTGCTTCATCGTGCGGTTGACGGCCTCGTCGGTCGCCGCCTGCACGGCGATCCCGACACCGACGCCCACGGCCGGGTTCGCGGTGACGAGGCCCGTCGCCGCACCGGCGAGCGCGCCGCTCGCCGCCCCGACCGAGCCGCAGCCCGACAGCGCGGCGCTGGCCACGCACAGCACGCCGATCGCCGCGATACGGATCGCGACGCTCATTGCAGCGCGCCCCAGCGTTCGGTCGCGGGTTCCGCCGACGCCCATTTCCATACGGGGCCGTCGCGGCAGATCGTGGCGACGTAGAACGCCGACTCGGCGGCCTTGTCGGCCTTCGCGGGCGTGTCGACCGCGAACACGATTTCCTTGCAGTCGAGCGGGCCGATGCTGATCATCCGGCTGACCGTCACGCGGCCCTGTTCGTCGTCCTCGATCGGGAACGAATGGTGCGTCGACCACGGCGCGACGCCGCCGACGTCGAGCGGGCCAGCCGCCTTCGCGATCTGTTCCTGCGTGTAGCGATGCGCGACGCGCTGCGTGTACTGGACGCCCGCACGTGCGCCGGCCACGGCGCCGAGGCCGATGCCCGTCGCGACGGCAGCATTGTTGGTGACCTTGGAAGCGATCGCGGCGCCCGCGATACCGGCGCCGGCGGTCGCGCCTTCGCTGTACAGCGAGTTGCAGCCGGACAGCAGTGCGGCCGTGGCGATCGCGGCCAGCACGATGCGCGCCGGCATGGCCCGACGCGGCGGTTCGAAACGAATGTTCATCCCTGAGTGCAAGTCCTGTCTGGGTGAGCGGCGACGCATGCGCGCCCCCATGTCGCGTCATTGTTTCGCAATCGTCATGGGAAAACTGCAAAGCTTTGACAAATCGCCAGGCGGCGGCTCGCGCGCGTGCGCGCGGCGGTATTGTCGGACAGTTGGATGAGTGGGGGTCGAAACGTTACAAATTGAAGGCAATTGTTACCGTGGCATGCGTGGAAGCCACCTAGACTGTTTTGTTATGGAATGTTTCTACGACGGCTCCGAGCCGCGTTGCATATGAGACACCCAGTCATGCGCCGTTCGAAACGGCTTGCTGCCCGGCCGCCCGATACAGGTGCCGAGCACCCGCGTCCGCAGACCGATGCGCCGGCCGGCGCGCCCGACGAGACGCCGTCCGACGGCGATCACAACCAGGGCGGCGCACGCCCGGAAGGGCTCGACTATCAACGCGACCTCGGCCAGGAGCAGGACGCTTGATGCCGTCGCCGTTGCATTCCACCGCCGCATTTCATTGCGCTCTTTGTTGCATCGCTCACATCTGAATCGCCGCGCGACCCCCTTCGGGCCGTCGCGTCTGCCTTGGCGCGCGCCGCGCGCCATCCAATCGAATCGAGGAGGGGAAGCCGCATGAGCAGATTGATCGTGGTATCGAACCGTGTCGCCGCCGGCGAGGACTCGCGCCCGAGCGCAGGCGGCCTCGCGGTCGGCGTGATGGACGCGCTGAAGGAAACCGGCGGCGTCTGGTTCGGCTGGAACGGCGAGATCGTCGGTACGCCCGACGCCGCACCGGCGATCCAGCGGGACGGCAACGTCACCTATGCGACGCTCGGGCTGACCCGGCGCGACTACGATCAGTACTACCGCGGCTTCTCGAACGCGACGCTGTGGCCGGTGTTCCACTACCGCGGCGATCTCGCGCGCTTCGACCGGCAGGAGTATGCCGGCTATTTGCGCGTGAACGCGATGCTCGCGAAGCAGCTCGCCGCGCTGCTGCGGCCCGACGACCTGATCTGGGTGCACGACTATCACCTGCTGCCGTTCGCGCATTGCCTGCGCGAACTCGGCGTGAAGAACCCGATCGGCTTCTTCCTGCACATTCCGTTTCCGTCGCCCGACATGCTGCGCGTCGTGCCGCCGCACGAGGAGCTCATGAAGTTCATGTGCGCGTACGACATCGCGGGTTTCCAGACCGATGCCGACAAGCAGGCGTTTACCGACTACATCGAGCGGCGCGGTATCGGCGCGGCGAGCGACGACGGGATGCTGCATGCGCACGGCCGTGTCGTGAAAGTCGCCGCCTATCCGATCGGCGTGCATCCGGATGCGATCGCCGAGGCAGCCGTCCAGTACGGTTCGCGCAAGCCGGTGAAGATGCTGCGCGATGCGCTCGCCGGCCGCAAGCTCGTGATGAGCGTCGACCGGCTGGACTATTCGAAGGGGCTCGTCGAACGCTTCCAGTCGTTCGAGCGGATGCTCGCCAACGCGCCGGGCTGGCACGGGCGCGTGTCGCTCGTGCAGATCGCGCCGCCGACGCGCTCCGACGTGCAGACCTACCAGCGCATTCGCGAAATGCTCGAAGGCGAGGCCGGCCGCATCAACGGTCGCTTCTCGCAGCTCGACTGGACGCCGATCCAGTACCTGAACCGCAAGTACGAGCGCAATCTGCTGATGGCGTTCTTCCGGATGTCGCAGGTCGGCTACGTGACGCCGTTGCGCGACGGGATGAATCTCGTCGCGAAGGAATACGTCGCGTCGCAGGATCCGGCCGACCCGGGCGTGCTCGTGCTGTCGGAGTTCGCGGGCGCGGCGGCCGAGCTGACCGGCGCGCTGCTCGTCAATCCTTACGACCTGTCGCAGATGGCCGACGCGCTCGAGCGCGCGCTGTCGATGCCGCTCGCCGAGCGGCAGGCGCGTCACGAAGAGAACCTCGCGTGCCTGCGCGAGAACAACCTGTCGGTCTGGCGCGACACGTTCGTCGCCGACCTGCGCAGCGTCGCGGCGGCCGCGTCGGTCACGCAGCGCGCGGGCCGGCGAGCCGTGCATGTCTGAGCGCATGGAGGAGGGCGGCGCGGAGGAGGTGTCCGCCCGCTTCTTCGTCGTCACGGGCGGCCCCGGCTCCGGCAAGAGCACGCTGCTCGATGCGCTCGAGCGCTGCGGTTTCGCGCGCTCGCACGAGGCCGGGCGTGGCGTGATCCGCGACCAGATGGCGATCGACGGCCCTGCGCTGCCCTGGCGCGACCGCGGCGCGTTCGCCGAGCTGATGCTGAACTGGGAAATGCGTTCGTACCATCTCGCACGAGGCGCGCGCGGGCCCGTGTTCTTCGACCGCGGCGTGCCGGACGTGATCGGCTACTTGCGTCTCACGGGCCTCGCGGTACCCGCGCATGCGGAGGCCGCGGCGCGGCGCTTCCGTTATCACCGGCGCGTGTTCATTGCGCCGCCGTGGCCCGACATCTACACGCAGGACACCGAGCGCCGGCAGGATTTCGCCGAGGCGGTGCGTACCTACGACGCGATGGTCGACTGCTATACGGCATACGGGTATCGGCTGATCGAGCTGCCGTGCGTGAGCGTGACGGCGCGCGTGCGCTTCGTGATGGACGCGCTCGACACCGCGTGACCGACGGGCGCCGCGCGCGGCGGCGTCAGGTCGTCGCGTCGGGGCGCGGCGACGCGATGCGCAGCATGCTGACCACCGCGGCGAGCGCCGCGAACACCGTCGCGACATAGAGCGCGATCGTCGGCCCGCGGTCGGGCGCCAGCCCGAAAATCAGCGCAACGAGCGCGGCTCCGAGCGTCTGGCCAGTCAGGCGTGCCGTGCTCAGCATCCCGCCCGCACCGCCGCTGCGCTCGCGCGGCGCCGACGACAGCATCGCTCGATTGTTCGGCGACTGGAACAGCCCGAAACCCGCGCCGCACAGCGCCATCCGCCACACGATGTCGACGGTGCCCGGATGCGCGCCGATCGTCGCGAGCGACAGCAGCCCGAGCGCGAACAGCGCGAGCCCGATTCCGCCGAGGATGCCGGCCGAGTAGCGATCCGACAGCACGCCGGCAAGCGGCGCGGCGAATACGATCACGAGCGGCCACGGCGTCATGTAGAGGCCGGTTTCGACCTGCGAGAACCCGAGCGAATGCTGCAGCCAGAACGGCAGCGCGACGAACGCGAGCATCTGCGACGTGAACGACGCAACCGACGTGCAGATCGACAGCGCGAACATCGGGATGCGCATCAGGTCGACCGGCAGCAGCGGCGCCGGCTGCGACAGCTGCCGCTTCACGAAGAAGTAGCCGACGGCGAACGCGATCGCCAGTTCGCCTGCGACGTACGCGTGGCTTTCGCCGTGACCGAGCCCGTCGACGGCCATGATGAGCAGGCCGAACACGCATGCGTTCATCAGCGCGCTCGGGAAGTCGTACGGCGCGTCGTGCAGCGGGTTGGCCGGCAGTGCCCGGAGGCTGCCGAACACCGCGGCGATGCCGATCGGCACGTTGACCGCGAACAGCCAGGGCCACGACGCGACCGACAGGATCGCCGATGCGACCGTCGGGCCGATCGCCGACGACAGCGCGACCACCATCGCGTTGATCGACAGTCCGCGCCCGAGCATCGACGACGGGTAGATCATCCGTACGAGCGCGGCGTTCACGCTCATGATGCCGGCTGCACCGAACCCCTGTATCACGCGCATCACGGCGAGCACGGGCAGCGAGCCGGCGAGCGCGCAGCCGAGCGACGCCGCGGTGAAGAGCGCAAGCCCGGCGATGTAGATGCGGCGATAGCCGACGCGTTCGCCGAGCGACGCGAGGGGCAGCAGCGTGATCGTGACCGCGAGCTGGTACGCGTTGACGATCCAGATCGATGCGGCATCGGACGCGTGCAGGTCGCGCGCGATCGTCGGCAGCGCGACGTTCGCGATGGCGCCGTCGAGCACGGCGAGCGTGATGCCCAGTGCGACGCAGACGATTGCCCAGTAGCGTTGCGGAAGCGGCAGGCCGGTATCGGCGTTCATGACGGGAGCGAAGGCGTTGTCCGCGTGCCCGGATGCCGGTTGCGTGCGCAACCATGCTCGCGGGTGGAGGCGGCGGTGAGCGACCCGGTCAGCCTGGCGGCGCCGGAGCGGGACCGGTCGAGTGTATCACCGGGCCGCGTCGAGCGACGCCGCCGCCGGCCGGCGGCCCGTGCGTGCACTCAGCCTTCGAAGTCGAGGCCGCCCAGCCGCACGAGCGGGTCGGCCTGCGTCCGCGACGCGAGATCGATGTCGCGCGCGACTTGCCATGCGCTCAGCTTTTTCGGCAGCGCGCTCAGATAGTGCTCGAATCGCGTCGACCCGTCGGGTGCCATCAGTCGTTCGATCTCGTCGGTGTCCCAGGTCAGCTCGAGGTTCAGCGGATGCGCGAAGCCGCTTACGTGCTCGTGCGGCGCGCTGCGGATCTGCACGCGCGTCGGTTGCCCGTGCCCGCCGTATGGGACGACGTCGGTCAGCACGTGATCGGCGAAGTAGGCGGCGATCGCCTGCGCAATGCGCGGCGCGAATTCGGTATCGAAACGGCGGGCGGTTTCGGGCTGCATGAAGGCGTCTCCTGTGTGCCGAAAATCGTAGCACGGCGGTGCCGCGTTTCGGTGTGCGTGATACGCGTAATGGCGCGTTACCACTTGCTGCATCTATTACGGCCGTGCGCAGCCACAATGCATCACATCGAATACCACTTCGCGTGGGAGTCCATCATGAAAAGAATTGCCGCAGTATGTGTCCTCGCCGGTTCGCTCGCCGTGGCAGGCCCGGCGTCCGCGCATGGCCGCGATGGGGGCGCCGTCATCGGCGCGCTGATCGGCGGCGCGGTGCTCGGCGCGATTGTGACATCCGCGATGAATCCGCCCGTCGCGTACCAGGCGCCGGTGTATCAGGCACCCGCTTACCAGCCGCCGACGTACTACCAGGCACCGGCTTACCAGCAGCCGGCTTATCCGACCTATCAGCAGGCGCAGTATCAGGACGACGGCCCGGACTATTGCTACGACCGCTATCAGCGACCGTACGTGTGCGGTGCGCCGGTGTCGGGCGGCTATGCGCGGCCGGCCGGGTGGTAAACCGGCACGCGTCTGACGAGTGGGCAGGTTCGGCGCTGCATCGCCGCCGTTGCCCGACTCCCGGCAGGGCGGACGACAAAAAGCCCTCGCAGTGATGCGAGGGCTTTCGTCTTTTGGCGGTCGTCTATCGGTTCGTTTCGGTCTCGTGTGAACTGTGTGCGGATACAAACGGTTGCAATTGCGTCAGTGGCGATGGCCGCCGCCGTTGCCTTGGCCGCCTCCGCTGCCGTCATTCCAGTCGGCGCGGCGTCCGTCGCCGCGGCCCCACCCGCCATGACGGGCACGCTCGCCGCGGTCCCAGCCGCCGCGGTCACGATTCCAGCCGTCGCGTCCGCGATCCCAGCCGCGGCGGTCGCGGTCCCAGTCGCGCCCGCCGCCACCGCCCCAGATGTTGACCGTGCCGTACACGGGCGACGGTGCGTAGGCCGGGCCGTACGCATAGCCCGGATCGGAATAGTAGGTCGGTCCGTAGCCGTATCCGGCGTCCGGCCCGACGACGCACCCGGCCAGCAGCGTGGCGACGCCGGCGGCGGCAATGAGCTTGAGCATGATGATCTCCGTTGGTTCCCCTATAAGTACCGCGCGCGGGGATTGCCGGCTGTTTGCAATTGTGTCGTCAAATTACAGCCTCGTAAGGTCGTGCGACGAAAGTGTTAGCATCGGGGCCTATTTTGTTTATCAGGAGCACATCGATGAAATTCGCGATCCGGGCCGTCCTGGCCGCCTGTTGCGTGACGACTGCCGCCGCCTGCGCGGCCGGGCCAGCATCGGCGCCCGCCGTGCCGGCTGAATCGATCAAGATGTTCCCGCAGCCGGCGGTGGGCCAGCAGCGCGCGGTGATCGCGCTGCCCGCGCTCGAGAACGAAGGCGACGCGCGCGTCGAGCTGATGATCGGCAAGACGCTGCAGACCGACTGCAACCAGCAATGGTTCGGCGGCGAGCTGACCGCCGAGGACGTGAAGGGCTGGGGCTATACGTACTACCGGCTGACCGACGTGAAGGGGCCGGCATCGACGCTGATGGCCTGCCCGGGCCAGGCGCCGCAGCAGCGCTTCGTGCAGGTGCGCGGTGACGGCCAGCTGTTGCGCTACAACAGCCGCCTGCCGCTCGTCGTGTACGTGCCGGACGGTTTCGACGTGCGCTACCGCGTGTGGCATGCGTCGAAGGACGTGCAGCACGCCGTCACGCAGTAACGCACCGACCGGCGCGGCCATGCGGGGCGCTTGCCACTGCACGGCCGCGTGGTCTTGCGGGTTTCTCTCCGGAGCCTGTCACTATCCGCCGCTCGCGTCCGCGAGGGCCGGCCATGCGGCCAGCGCGTTTGCGCGACCGCTTCCAGATCGCGACGTAGCGCGTCTGAATCGAAGTCCCCTGTTGCAGCGTCACGTAGAAGCGCGCGACCGCGTCGAAGTTCGAGTGCGCGGCGAGCTCGCCGATTACCACGCCTTCGCCAAGGCGCGCGCGTAACGCGGCGACCGTCTGCGCGTGTGTCCCGATTAGCGTTTGCCGGACCGCACGGATGGACGCAGGGGTTCGCGCACGATCTCGGCGCGTGCGGCATCTACGCAATCTACGGTGCATGTCGCTTGCGCTTGGCCCGTGTGCGATGGCATGTCGCATGTTGTCGTGATGACGCGGCGATGAATGGAAGAGGACAACGAACTATTTCACAGGTGCAATGCAGAATTCATTTACAAAGTGGTCAAGCGTACTTACGATGACGCCAGTTCGGGCTAGCGGAACTTCGTATGGGTACAGTCGATCGGGCGACGTTCGCCGCGCTCTGCCTTTGTCTTGCCGCATGTGGCGGCGGTGACGACAACGCTGCCGCAGGCTCGCAGACCGTTGCGGACACATCGACATCGCCCGTCGCACCTGCCGGTGCTGCATCCGGCACATCGGCTTCATCGACGAATTCAGGCAGCCCGGGGTCGACCGCCGGGGCGACCGGTGCGGCGTCCGGCGCGACGCCTTTGCCTTCCAACGGCAGCAAACCCGTTATCGTCGCGGATGTGACGGTCTCCCCGGCCGCCGACGGCAGCGACCAGGCCGACGCGTTGCAGAAGGCATTCGACAGCCTGCGTGCCGGCCAACGCCTGGTCATTGCACCGGGGCGCTACGTCGTCGGGCATTCGCTTGCCGTGACGGTGCCCCGGGCGGTGATTTCCGGATACGGCGCGACGCTGGCCGCCACGAATCCGGCCGACCAGACGATCGTGATGAGCGGTGCCGGTTCGACGCTCGTCGGCGTGACGCTGGCCGGCACCGGCACGACGCGGCTCACGACGCCCGAATCGACGAAAGTCGAGGTGACGGGCTCGGACGTTCAGGTGCTCGGCGTGACGATCCAGGGCGGCGCGAGCGCCGGGATCTTCGTGTTCGGCGGCAACGGTATCGCGATCGTGGGCAATACCGTGCGGGCGACGCTGGCCGACGGCATCCATACGACTTACGGTTCGGCCAACGTGCTGGTGCAGAACAATACGGTGGCCGGCACTGGGGACGATCTGATCGCCGTGGTCAGCTATCTCGGCGACGGCCGCCTGAGCAACAACGTGCTGATCGACCATAACGTGGTGTCGGGCAACGCGTGGGGGCGCGGCGTCACCGTCGTCGGCGGGCAGGCGGTAACGGTCTCGAACAATACGGTCGACGGCGTCGAGAAGGCGGCGGGGATTCTGGTCGCGCAGGAAGACAGCTGGAAAACCTACGGGTCTTCGAACGTCGTCATCAAGGGCAATACCGTCACCAACATCCAGAACGCGAACGTGAACAACGGGCTGCAACCGACGCAGCAGGGCGCGATCGAGCTGGATACGTGGTCGGGAACCGTGTCGGATGTCGCGGTGGCGGACAACCGCGTGTCGGGCTCGGGCTATGCGGGTTTCCGGGCGTACGGGAACGTGTGTTCGTTCAGTGTGACGGGCAACACGTTTTCGTCGATTGCCGGCTTGCCGGTCGGGCTGTTGACGAATGGTTGCGCCGCGAACCAGATCGTCGTCGATGCGAATCGGCTCGGGGACGGGAGCCTGCTGGCGCTGCCGGCCGGGGCGTCGCCGACGGGGACGTTTACCGTGACGGGCGCGAATGCAAGTCTGATGCCGCAGGTCAGGACGGGGTTGATGCAGTGACGGTGCGATGAGGCCGGAACGCGGGTGGGCGCCGTGTGGCAAAGCCCGACATGGTCGGTCTCGGCCGAGCGGGCGATGAGGCGAGAACGTGCACGAGCCGGCGCCCGGACGCGGTGAATACGGGCGACGCGGGTTTCAGGCCAGGGGCGGAAACTCGGGAAATTGCTGGTCCCCCGACAGAATTCATATCTCTAGGCTAGAAATGGGTTTGGGGTTTAGAGCTTCAAAAGATACCAACGAAAATACCAACAGGCGTCTAAGCGTGGCGCCGATCGAGGCCGCCGCCTTGATCTGTTGTTTGCATACCGACGGAAACAGAAAATCTTTGGAGATTTGGAGACAAGTGCTCGTTTCGGCTTGTCGGCCTTGTCTGGCAAGGCAGAGGTTGTCTCCAAGTGTATCTCCAGAACACTCATTATCTTGGAGATAACTTTGGAGATAGCGGGGAAACGCTTGCTCGTGACTTCGAGCGTTGCGCCGCTGTCTGGGACGCTGCGCGCAAAGAATTTCCCCGCGCCACCACATCCCGGTCGCCATCTGAGTATCGCCACTGCGAGGCGAGAGCATCGTTAGCGTGTGCTTGTTGTCGAAGCTGAGTGCTTACATGCGTCTGTGCCACCGATCGACGACAAAGTCGCCACTCGCTGGACTGTATGTGTCTGCCTAGCAATCGAGCCGACGTTTGGACGGTCTTCTAGTCAGATAGCTGCGTTGGAATTGTGCGTCGTAGCTATAATCGGGCGAGCCGAGCATGTGTTGCGGTAATTTATGTAATGAACGGGCCGCAGCGCACCATGCAGACAGGCCGTCTGCTTGGAGTGACGTTGAGTGGCGTGAATTTCAGAAAACGATACTCCTGACTTTGCTTGCTGAGCTTTGTGCTGGAATGGTTGAATTATCCTTTTGTATTTTTGCGTGTCGCTTGCAACTACTACTAACTTAGGGGTTAATCGTGAGCAGCTATGTTGTTTGGGCTAACAAGGGTGGGATTGGTAAATCCACGATGACATTTCAGCTTGCGTGTGCAGCTGCACACGCCAATCCTGATAAAAAGGTTTTCGTAATCGATTTGAGTCCGCAGTGCGATGTGTCGCGAATGGTGCTGGGGGGAGGGCATTTCGGAGGTGAGAACAAAATTCTCGCCACAATGCAAGCTAATCCGCGTAAAACGATCCAGTCGTATCTTCTCGATTGTTTGAATGATGTGCCGTCAGGTATTGGTTGGCCTGACCCTAAAAAGTACATCATCAAACCCAATTCCGTGCGCGACCCCAATGCGCAACATCTGCCAGATAATCTTCGGCTGCTTTGTGGTGACTTCGACTTGGAGCGCACAATTCAGCTTATAGATCAGCTTCCGCAACCACCTCGGCGCACCGGGCGCGCGCCGACCGGCCCAGAATATTCTACTTATCTTTTGACGCGATCTTTTCTGCGACATGCTGTTCAAGTGCTTGATCCCAGAGGTCGAAATATAATTTTCATTGATACTGACCCGTACTTCAACGTCATCACAACTCAGATGGGCCTCGTGGCGGCCGATAGCTGGATCTCGGCGTATTCGCCAAGTTCGCAAGCCAGCCAGTTTGCCGTGCTTCGTAGTATAGAATTTATGTTTGATCCATTGTCGGGGTTGCGTCGTTTCATTAGTGATGAGCGTGCCCGTTTTCCAAATCCTTGGTTTGATAATCGAGGCAATGCTTTGACCGCTCCGGCAGTAGCGGTTTCCTCTCCATTTCTTCTCTTGGCGAATATGGCGAATCCTTACCGGCGCAGTGGCAACCAGCGCTATACGGATCCGCAGCGATTACACCAACAGACGATTGATAAAATGAAGGCGGATGCAGGCTCTGAGGCGAGTTTGTATGGTATTTCGGATTTTTCTCATTATGAGCATATGTGGGACATTCGGCGGCTTGGATTAATATGTGACTATAATGGGATTGAGCTTGATTCGTTGCAGTTGGGAGGTAATTACTCTGAACCTGGGTCAGTGAGGAATTATCACTTGAGTGCGACGGGTGGGACGCCAGTTCAATTAGATGGTTATCAGCGCCGTCTCACGGCTATTGCTGCGCTGCTCTAAGGACGTGGTGATAATTCTCATTCGGTAAGTGGGTCGGCAATTGTAGCTGCAGTTGCCGATTTGCATAAATGAATTCGTTCCATAAATAAAGGAGCGGGCTGCATTTATTCATTTTTGAGTATTATGATGCATTGCGTATTCGCATGATCGTTTGTCGACTGGTCCCATACTGTTTCGCAATGCCGGCCACTGTCACTCCATCGTCCAATAGTTTCCGTACTTCGCTCTGCTGTTGGTTGGTTAGGGCGGATGGCCGGCCCATAGCTTTACCTTCTGCTTTCGCTCTTGCGATTCCGGCTTGAGTTCGCTCTATCAATAGATCACGTTCAAATTCGGCAACCGCATTTAATACCTGCATTGTCATTCGGCCGGCCGCGCTGGTTAGATCGACACCACCGAGCGCGAGACAATGAATCCGGATGCCGCGGTCTGCGAGAGCTTCAACGGTTGCTCGCACGTCTATCGCGTTCCGGCCAAGTCGGTCGAGCTTCGTGACGATTAATACATCGCCTTCTTCCATCTTGAGAAGCAGTTCTGCAAACCCCGGTCGCTGGTTGGCACTAACGCTACCCGAAATGCTCTCGGTAACAACCCGGCGCTTGTCGACCGTGAAGCCGGACGCTTCGATCTCACGAATTTGGTTGGCTGGCGTCTGATCGGCCGTGCTGACACGGGCATATGCAAAAGTTCGAGACATGTTGCGTTCTTGGTGTGTTCGAAAAGGATGTCCGAATTGTAATCTATGTACGAAAGGCTTGATGCCTAATTTACGGACATGCCCGTGCACCGCTGTCCGAAAGGGTTCGATTTCGGACATCCACGGCGATGTGCGAGTCGGCTCGAATGTCTCGGTGAAGTTGTCACTGTGGAGCGGTGAGCGTTCTTTCGGCTATTGTTCTTTCGGGGACGCGCGGTGACAGGATGCGCGTGACAATTTCTAGGAGGGCGGGGAACGTGAGCTATAGCGAGATACTTGCTTTGCCGGCGGGGGCGAGGTTCTTCAAATGCGCGCTGCAGGTCAATCCATATGAGTATGTGGTGCGGCATAGTAAGCAAGGTGACATCACGAACGAAGCCGACTACAACGCAGCGATCGTTGCGGCTTGCAAAGCTAATAACGTCGACGTCGTTGGCGTTGCCGACCACTATCGGATCAAGCCGGCGCAATCATTGATTGACGCGCTGTGTGCGGCAGGGATTGTTGTATTTCCCGGCTTCGAGGCCGTAACGAAAGATGGCGTGCATTTCCTGCTGCTATTCGATCCCCTGACTTCCGTCGATACCGTGCAGGGCTACATTCATGCATGCGGAATTCATGGGGCCTTCACTGGTTCTCCAACCGGCGATAAGGATGCTCGTGAACTCCTCGATGCTGCCCGAGGGTGGCGAGCACAAGTAATTGCCGCGCATAGTACCCAGAACGGGGGGCTATTCAAGGTACTGTCTGGCGAGCCCCGCATAAAAGTATTCACACATTCGTGGCTGAACGCCTGTGCGTTGCCTGCGGCACGTGCTTCGGTGCCAGATGTCGATGTGCGCCGAATACTCGAAAACAAGGATCCTGCGTATAAGCGTGAGCGCGAGGTCGCGGTTGTCAATGCTGCTGACGTAAGTGGCCCAGCTGCGCTCGGACAGCCCTCCTCGACGACTTTTATTCGAATGGCTTCGCCGACCATCGAAGGCTTACGTCATGCATTTCTCGACCATGAGTCGCGTATTCGGCTGAACACTGATCCCGCGCCTGACAACCATCCGGAAATACTAGGCATGGAGATCGAGAGTGAGCGCTTTTTAAAGGGACTCAAGGTTCGATTCAATGAAGGGTTGAATGTGCTGATAGGCGGGCGTGGAGCAGGGAAGTCGGCGCTGATCGAATGCATCCGGTATGTGCTCGGCGTAAGCCCACTCGGGACGGAGGCTGCAAAGGCGCATGCGTCAATTATTGACAAGGTCGCATGCAGCGGTACAAAAATTGTGCTTCATGTTCAGACCTACAAACCTGACACCCGACGATATCGAATTGAGCGCGCGGTGTCGCACGGGGGCGTTAAGATCTTCGATGAAGACGACATCGAAACCTCGTTGAACGTTCACGATCTCTTGGGGATGGTGAGCGTATACGGGCAAAGTGAGCTTGCCGAGTTGGCGCGCGACCAGACGAAGCTCACCGAGTTGCTGAGTCGCTTCGTCGAAAGCGCCGATGTCGAAGACGATGAGCTGGCGGCTGTTGCTGCTAGCCTTTTGGATTCGCGCACACGTCTGAACGAAATCGCTGCAGAGATCGAATCGCTACGCGATAGACAAGCGCCTCTTGCTGGCACGCTGGTCACGCTCGAGCGGTACAAGGATTCGGGAGTTGAAGACCGCCTCGCGGAGCAGTCTGCTGTTGTGAAATCGGAAGGACTCGTCGCGCTGGCAAGCGAACGTCTTCAGCCGGTTCGAGACCTTATCGAGTCACTGAAACGCGAAGTTCCTATCCCGAAAGGGGAGTTCGCTGGTGAGAGCTTGCTCGAAGCTGCCGAGCCGATTGCACTCGGCTTGCTCCATTCGACTCTGACGGAGTTTGACGATGCCATTAGTGCCACCGTTGAAAAAATTGAAGCGGCCTTGGCGGCTGCCAGCGCGCAGATAAGCGGGGTTGTTACCGCTGTCGCGGCCGAGAAGGAGCGCGTCGCTGCTCAATTCGAAGCTACGCTGAGAGAGCTTCAGAAGGAGAAAGTGGACGGCGCAGAGTTTATTCGGCTGCGCGAGCAGGTTACGAGGTTGGAGCCAATCTCGGGGCAAATTGAACGGCTCCAACAGCAGGCCGCTACGCTTCGTGGTGCGCGCGATGTCGATCTCGTACGCTGGCGCGAGCTTACTGATCAAAAATTGACGCGTCTAGAAGGCACCGCGAAGCGTGTTTCGAAAGCGCTGGAAGACGGACTGCGGGTCACGGTAGTTCGCGGCGAGGACAGACGGAGTCTGTCCTCGCTCGTTCGAACGCTTGGCGGCCGTATGCACGAAGCCGTAGCCGCGTTGGAGGCTGCCCCAAATCTAGACATCGGGCGGCTTGCCGCAGTTTGCCGTAGTGGCTCCGACGTGCTCATGTGCGAATACGATATTCCCGAATTGCAGGCCGAGAGGATATGTGCGGCTGGCGAAAACTTCTTCATGACGCTGGAGCAGATCGATCTACAGCCGATAACGCGTATCGAATTCAACATCGCGCCACCACGGGCACCGGCCCAATGGAAAGAGTTGGGCGACCTCTCAGTCGGACAGAAGGCAACTGCATTGTTGTATCTGTTGATGTTCGATTCTGACGGCCCTCTCATTCTTGATCAACCAGAGGACAATTTGGATAACCGCTTCGTCTCCAAGGCAGTAGTGCCAAGGGTGCGGGACGAAAAACGACGGCGCCAGCTCATTTTCGCTACACACAATGCAAATATCCCGGTGCTGGGGGATGCTGAGCAGATTATCGCAATAGATGCAGATGGCGAGGCGGAGCGCGGTCGGATTCGGTTGGAGCCAGACTATATGGGGTCGATCGACTCGTTGCCGATTGCGACACAGTTGAGAGAGATATTGGAAGGTGGGCGTGCAGCGTTTGAGGATCGTCGCGTTCGATACGGATTCTAGTATCAAGCGGCAGGGTAACTCATACCACGCTGCATGCGAAAATGTAGCCTGCCGAGCCTAGGGCGGCCACCCGAAGACCGGACACCTTCACCGGCTGGCTTGGCGTTCTTCATGAAGGGCGCATATGAAGGATGCGCAGTGGATCAGATCTATAGTTCATGGGTGCCCGACGCAGTCCGGCAGGAGTGCGATCGTGTCTGTCGCCAAGGTTCGCCGTATTCAGCGTTAGAGATTCAAGCTGCCACGCGGTTGGTCAGCGACAGCAGAATGTCTGATTTTTACGGTTCTACGCGTCTCAATTGGTCGCGGGGGCGGAACGTCGACATTGCTTGGCGGCTATGGTTTCAGGTCGCGCTCTCCGCGATCGGTGTCGACGAAACAGGGCTGCGCGAAGCTACCGAGCGGCAAAGGCAAAACGTTTCGCGCCTCGCTCAGATACTCGGCGAAGCTAGACATCTGCTCATGGAGATTGAGCAGGAACAGGAACACGCTCCCGTTTCGATACCTCTTGAATTCACGGACATCCTGTATTTGATCGAGGCGGCAGCTACCCGAGGAGAGATTGTCGATCCGTATGATCGAGCGCGCTATGAGCAAAGTGCCCGTCCGTGCCTCGATGAAATATTCCGATTTAGCTCCAGCGCAGCGTGTTTCATCCCGTCGGTACCACACGTTTTGGCGGCGCTCGAACGTGTCGCAGCTGACTTGAATCGAGAGATGGAAAATCGCCAGACTATCCCGTGGAGCGGAACCCACAGTGCCGATTGGCTTGCGTCGCAAAAGGAGGGGGGCGAGATTCGCACCTACGTGCGTACGGTCGATCGAAACATGTGGGAGGTAAGGTGGGAATATACAGATGCGAATGGGGAAGAATGTTGGCGACTTCCCGATACGATGCTAGCGCTCCAGTGCAAAGTAGCTTTGGGGTTGCCCGATCTAGAGGGCTTCGTTGATCGCGTACGGAAAGGGCGGATTAAGCCGGAAGATTTGTAGTCGAGGTTGAGAAAATACCTTCCGTTCTTCAAGCGGTCGAAAATAATTACGATTGCTCCCAATCTTTGCCAATGGTGGCCTAGATTTGCTTAGGGAGCAAAAATGCAAGGCAAGAACGCATATACGCTACAAACCCCGGACGGACTGCCACTTGACGGCTTCTCGCGCTGGGAAAATCTGCGTCGCTTCATCCCGTTGTCTCGCGAAACTGTCCGCCAACGCGAGCTGGAGGGCCGCTTTCCGCGCGCAAGTCGTCTGACGCAGCGTTGCACTGTCTGGCCGAATCGTGAGATCCATCGTTGGATGGCTGATCCGCTGAACTATCGTTCCGCTGACGCGGTCCGCCCAGCGGGGGAGGGCGCGTAATGGCAATCAGCGTGACAAGGGCCGCACGCGTGTTGGTGCCGCCGACTGCTCGTACGTGTCGCATGTGGCTTGATGCATGCACCGAATTTGATGACGCTCGTGAGATGTGCAGCAATGTTGAATTGCTTGGCAAGGCTGCGCACCTGGAGCGCATGTCGGCGGCCCTCTGGGGACATGGCGACCGCTCGTGCTGCGCCTCAGCTATTCAAGCAATGCACATTGCAAGGCTAATCGTCGCTCAGGACAAGCCGCCAGCGGTACCTCGCGCGGTATTGGCGAGCGAACTACAAGGGGCGGTTCTCGATGTTGGCGATGCACTGGATCGCGCCGGCCGCTCGTATTCCGATCCGGTGGTGCGGCAGGTCGACGTTCTCACAGAGCTGCTTTGGTCGCGTGGTGATGACAAGCACGCGCGCGCCGCCGTCCGTTTGCAACGCATCGCGGTAACTCTGATTCAGAGCGGGGTAAATGTATGACCCCAACGCTTTGCCAAAGTCACTTTGCCGCGATGAAGGGGGCGGGGCGTCGGCCACGCTGCTGTCTCCAGTTCCCCTTTCCTCGATTTGCGCATCGTGGCCGGGCGCAGTATCCTGTGAGTGTCGCTGAAACAGCAGCGGCCCGGGATTTGCAGCCCGGAAAATGTCGGCGGACGGCCGCCAATGAGCGGCTTTTTTACGTCCGTGTGCCTTTGCACGCCTTTTTCAATGGGTGGGCGATGGTGGGGAGGCTTCGGCCTGCCGGTGCCGACGTTCCGGTCTGCAAACCCTGCTATTCGCCCGCCCACCCCAATTTGCAGTGGGGCGCGGGCTTCCGAAACGCTAACGTCGGAGGTCGCATCTTGCGCCAGTCCACGCACGCCCGTACCGGGCAGCAATCCCACCTCATTCAATCCATCGTCCGCGCAGCACTGCGCGACGCGGCAACCGCCAGCACGTATCAAGACGCGCTCGACGCGACCGGCGCGGCACTTGCCGCGATCGCAGCGCTCGTCCGTGCGGAGGTGCGTCATGGCTGAGCTGCGCTGCAAGATTGGCGATTTGGCGATCGTCACGAAGTGCGATGCTCGCTCGCGTATCGGCATGCTGGTTGAGGTGGCATCGGCGCGTCCGACGCCCGATCACGATTGGCGCGTGCGGATCTTGGGCGGCCCTGTCTCGGGGCGTAGCGTCTGCGGTCGCCGGTCTGGCGACTTCACGCATGCGGCCGTCTTTGACTGGAACCTCACGCCGATTCGCGGCGAAGCGGAGCTGGATTGCGCGATCGACGTCGGGCAACTCCTCGCGTCGATTCTGGAGGTGCGCCATGTCTAAATACCGCGTGCCGAACGAAGTCACGATGA
>NZ_JBSAXF010000054.1:0-17891 GCF_053427845.1 Burkholderia sp. AW49-1
GCATTCGAACTGGCATGTCATCGTGGGTGCCGGTCGGGCGGTAGTTCTTCAGCGCAGGAGAGTAGCGCAGTTTCCGTGTTGCAGTCGCTGGAGCATTTCACGAACGACTCCGTCCGGCCTATCGGTCAGATGTCGCGCGCAGGGCGCGCTACCGGTCCTCTCTGATGGCAACTAGGGCGATGGCTTGCCGGGCAAGTCATCGAGTGCGGCAGTGAGTCGAGAAATTGCGACAGCGCAAGAAATGCGATCGGTTTGGTTCTAAGGCAGGATAGGCTGCCGCCGGTTTTCGTCACATCCTTCATCGGCATTACGTAGGATGCCGCTGACTGACAGACTGCGATTGGGTTCAAGATGCTGGTGATCGTTGTCGATGAGCCGCAAGTCAGCCAAGTGCTGGGCAGTGGATTCCATACCGATGAAGGAGTTACCGGTTCAGGCTGTCGCTGACGGATAGTGTGCTCGCATGATAATATTGTTGAGTCACAATGGAGGCGAAAAGATGCGCACAGTGATCGGCATCCGTTCAGATAAGCCGGCAAGCGGCAACGATCAGCCAACTCCTACCGTCTGGTTCGACACATGGAGGCAACTGGCTGGTGTGCTTTCTGATGAAAATCGCGCCTTGCTGCGACTGATGCACGAGCGAGAGCCCCGCACAGTACTGGAGTTGGCTGAACTGTCTGGACGCGCTGCCAGCAACTTATCGCGCACCTTGCGCACGATGGAGGGGTATGGGCTGGTCCGGCTGAACCGCAGCACGGTAACCCGATCAGTCCGTCCGGAAGCTTTGGCCACTGAATTTCTGGTGGTGCTGGATTGAGCCGCATAAGTAGCAAGAATCGAGGAACAGACTGAACAATGCCGTCCGCCAAACTCACACTCGCGCGCCTAGAAAGCCTGCTGCTCACTGCATGCGACGATCTGCGCGGCAATATGGATGCCAGCGAGTATAAGGAATACATCTTCGGCATGCTGTTCTTAAAGCGTGCCAGCGATCTGTTCGATCAACGCCGGGAAGAGATCAAGAAAGAAGGAAAGGCAGCGGGCCTGTCGGATGCCGACATCGTCCTCAACCTCGAAGACCCGGACCAATACTCGGGGAAATACTTCTACGTGCCGCCGCGCGCCCGTTGGAACGACCCGTGGGTAGATGACGCAGGCAATCCGCAGCCTGCGCTCAAGCACGTCAAGGAAAACGTTGGCTCCACGCTCAACAAAGCGCTGGAAGCCCTGGAAGAGGAAAACGCCGATGCCTTGCAGGATGTACTCAAGGGCACCATCAACTTCAACCGCAAGATCGGTCAGAACACGCTCGACGACGACACCCTGGTCGATTTCATCCAGAACTTCGAGAAGATTCCGCTGCGGGATGATGATTTCGAATTCCCCGACCTGCTCGGTGCCGCCTACGAATGGCTGATCAAGCACTTTGCCGATTCTGCAGGTAAAAAGGCCGGCGAGTTTTACACCCCGGCCGAGGTGGTTCGCATCTGCGTCGAGATTTGCGACCCGAAGGAAGGCATGAGCGTGTATGACCCGACCGTTGGCTCCGGCGGCATGTTGATTCAGGCGCGCGACTACCTGCGTGAATGCGGGGCGGACGCTGCCGAGTTGTCGCTCAACGGTCAGGAAAAGATGGGCACCACCTGGTCCATCTGCAAGATGAACATGCTGCTGCACGGCATCTCGCATGCCGACATCCGTAACGCCGACACATTGGCTGATCCGCGGCATAAAGACGAAAACAACGAACTGCGCCGTTTTGACCGCGTGCTGGCAAATCCGCCGTTCAGCCAGAACTACGCCAAAACTAAGTCCAAGGACGACGGCAGCGGTGCCAAGAAGAAGGAACCAATTGCATATCCCGGCCGCTTCCACGTATGGATGCCCGAAAAGGGGAAAAAGGCCGACTTGATGTTCGTGCAGCACATGCTGGCCGTGCTCAAGAGCAATGGTCGCATGGCAACTGTCATGCCGCACGGCGTCCTGTTTCGGGGAGGGGAAGAGCGCGAGGCGCGCCAGTACTTCATCGACCGGGGTTACCTCGAAGCTGTCATCGGTCTACCCAGCAACCTGTTCTACGGCACAGGCATCCCTGCCTGTATCTTGGTGTTGAACAAGGATGGTGCTACGCAGCGCGACCACGTTCTTTTTATTAATGCCGACCGAGAATACCGCGAAGGCAAGGCACAGAACCACCTGCGGCCGGAGGATATTGACAAGATCGTGCACGCCTACCGTGCAGGCCAAAACGTAGCGGGCTACGCCAAACGCGTGCGGGTGGCCGACATCAAGGCTGAAGACTACAACTGCAATATCCGTCGCTACGTGGACAACGCCCCGCCACCCGAGCCGCATGACGTGCGCGCCCATTTGCACGGCGGCGTGCCAGTCAGCGAGATTAATGCCTTGGACCACTACTGGCAGAACTACGCAGGTCTGCGCGAAAGCATCTTTGTGCCACGCGCTGCGGTAGATCACGGCACTTGGTATGCCGATTTCGCAATCGCACAGGGAGATAAGCGCGACATTGCCCCGCACATCAACAGCCACGACAGCGTCATTCAGCGACACACTCAGTTCATGACCGATCTGGCTGATTGGTGGCAGCAGCACTTGCCTGTCATCGAGGCGCTAGCACCGGATGCGGATAACCAGAACGCCACCGCTCGTAACGTCTATGCCGTGCGTGCCACGCTCCTGGACAGCATCGAGCGCACGTTTTCTGGGCAACATCTGCTTAACCGCTATCAGGTACGCGGCGCCTTCGCCAACTACTACAAGGGCTTGGTATCCGACTTCAAATCCATTGCGGCCAGCGGCTGGGGCCCGGAGCTGATTCCGGATGAGGATATCCTGCAAAGCCAGTTCCCGGAGGTGCTGGCCGAATTGGAGCAGCAACACGCCCGTTTGGCCGAATTGCAGGCCCTGTTCGCCGCCGCAAGTGAAGAGGATTTTGAAGATACTGAGGATACCGGCGTGTTGCCCACCGACGAGGTGAAAACCCTCAAGGACGAGCTTAAGGAAGCCAACGCCGAATGGAAGACCCAGCTTAAGACTCTCAAGGGCGCAGTGGGCGATCTATTCGCTGAGATCAAGGTGGCTGGGCGCTTACCCAAGGGCACCGACAAGGCCCATCACTGCGTTGATGGTCTTACTGCTAAGGAGGCGCAGTTTGGTAACGGCCAACGCATGCTGGACCTCGCCGCTTCGGTGGGGCACGCATCCACTTTCACATCAGTGATCGAGGCCGCCATGGCCGCTGGCCAACAAGCCAAGGCCAGCGCCGAGCGTATCGAAGCCAAGCTCGCTATCCACAAAGCGCTGGAAGACGAAGCCAAAGCACTGAAAGCCATCATCAAATCCACCGAGGCTAAGAAAGACGAACTGGTTGAGCAGGCCCGCCTGAAAATCAGCAAGGACGAAGCGCGACAGGTCATCGTCGAACGGCTGGGCAAACTGTTGTTCGAGAGCTACCGGCAATACCTGCGTGCGGATCAACGCGCCTGCATCTCCGCTGTCGAAAACCTGTGGGGCAAGTACGCCGTCACGGCTAAGCAAATTGAGGCCGCGCGGGATGAGGCGGCGAAAGCACTTCGGAGCTTTCTGGTGGAGTTGGGGTATGAGTGAATGGGTTGAAGCGCCTCTTGCACAACTCGCAACCTTCCAAAAGGGGCGAAAGGTTGACACATCACCGTTTGACGGCGATGGGTACGCACCGTACTTGGGCGCATCGGGTCTGGAAGGCGGCGATGACGGCTATGCCTTCACTAGACTTGCTGTCATCGCTAAGAGCACTGACACCTTGATGTTGTGGGATGGCGAGCGATCTGGCTTAGTTGGCTATGGCCGCCAAGGGGTGGTGGCTTCGACGGTTTCCAAGCTCTCACCAAGTGACAGGGTCGAGCCGAAATACCTTTACTACGCACTTTCCGAGCGGTTCGATTGGATTCAGCACCGTCGCACTGGCACCGGCGTTCCTCACGTTCCCAAGGATCTTGGCCGGCTACTGAAGCTCCGCTATCCAAAGCATCGGATGGTTCAGCGGCGAATCGCCAACATTCTCTCCAGCATCGACACCGCCATCGAGAAAACCGAAGCGCTGATCGCCAAATATCAGCAAATCAAGGCCGGTCTGATGCGCGACCTGTTCACTCGTGGCGTGTTGCCCAGCGGTGAACTGCGTCCACCCCGCGAACAGGCGCCAGAGCTGTATCAGGAGACGGCGATTGGGTGGATTCCGAGGGAGTGGCGAATTGATCCGCTCGGCAAGTGTTTGAAGGCTCCACCAAAAAATGGTTATTCGCCACGTGAAGTTAATACTTGGCAAGGTCTCTACGTTCTTGGTCTGGGATGTCTGACGCATGATGGATTTGAAGCCAAGCAACTCAAAAATGCGCCGAGAGATGCTGCGATAGTGAGTGGCGCACTGCTGGCGGAAGGCGACTTCTTAATCAGCAGAGCGAATACGCCTGAATTGGTTGGTTTGTGCGGCACCTTCAGAGACATTGGCTCGCCAGTCATCTATCCCGATCTAATGATGCGGCTGAAGCTGGTTGACTCCCTTGACGCAGGCTTTCTTGAGGCTCAACTGCTAATGCCGGCGACTCGCAAGCGTTTGACGGCGCTGGCTGTTGGCACATCTTCGAGTATGGCAAAACTGAATGCCAAGTCTGTTCAGCAACTGCTTATTGCCGTGCCTCATCCCGTAGAGCAGAGGGCGATTGTTGGCAAGCTAAGCAAGGTGACCGATTGCATCAAGGCTTACAGGAGTGCGAGGCTCAAGTTGTATGTCCAGAAGCAAGGCCTTATGCACGACCTGCTTACTGGCAACGTTTCCATCAAAGTCGAAGAACCCGAGGTGGTCGATGGCTAACCACTATCCCAACCTCAATCCGGAGAAGGCGCTGATCTGGCGCATTGTCCACCGCGACAATCTGCCATGGATTCTGGATAACGGCGTGCATTGCAAGAGGTCTGCCGTGCAGGACCCCAACTATGTGGCCATCGGCAATGCCGATTTGATTGACCGGCGCAGTCACCGGGTAGTGCCGGTAGCGCCGGGTGGGATGCTCTCGAATTACGTGCCGTTCTATTTCACCCCCTTTTCGCCCATGATGTACAACATCTACACAGGGCGAGGGGAAGTTGCGAAGCGACGAAATGAGGAAATCTGCATCCTGGTTTCCACGCTGCACAAGGTGCACCAGATGGGCTTGTCCTTTGTGTTTACAGATCGACACGCCTATCCGCCGCTTGCAAGGTATTTCAACAGCGTAGACAGTTTGAATGAAATTGATTGGCCCCTATTGCAGGCGCGCAATTTCAAACGGAATCCAGATGATCCGGAGCAGATTGAGCGATACCAAGCTGAGGCCTTGGTACACAACCATTTGCCGGTCACCGGCCTAGTCGGCATCATCTGCTACACGGATGCAGTTAAAAGCACACTCGATCGGCACATTCAGGCCAGAGGCTTGAAAATGGATGTTCGAGTTATGCCACGGTGGTACTTCTGATGATTAGATTCACTCAAGGCAATTTACTGGAGGCCCGAGCCGAGGCGCTGGTCAACACCGTCAACACCGTCGGGGTGATGGGCAAGGGCATCGCGCTAATGTTCAAGGAGCGTTTTGACGAGAACTTCCGCCGCTACGCCGCCGCCTGCAAGGCCAAGGAAGTGCAGACGGGCAAGATGTTCGTGACGCCCGTGCACGAGCTGGATGGCCCGCGCTGGATCGTCAACTTTCCTACCAAGCAGCACTGGCGTGCGCCGTCGCGCTTGGAATGGGTGGTGGAGGGTTTGCAGGATCTGCGGCGGTTCCTGATCGAGCAACAGGTCAAGTCTATCGCCATCCCACCCTTGGGTGCGGGCAACGGTGGCCTGGACTGGGCTGATGTGCGTGTGCAGATTGAGCAGGCACTGGGCGATCTGGATATCGACATTCTAGTGTTTGAGCCGACCAAGCAATACCAGAACGTGGCCAAGCGGACTGGGGTCGAGAAATTAACGCCCGCTCGTGCACTGATTGCCGAGCTGGTGCGCCGCTACTGGGTGCTGGGCATGGAATGCAGCCTCCTGGAGATTCAGAAGTTGGCGTGGTTTCTGGAGCGTGCGATCGAGCGCTACAACCCGGGCGACAACCCGCTGAACCTGCAGTTTGCACCGCACAAGTACGGCCCCTATGCCAACCGGCTCGACCACCTACTGAACAATCTGGATGGGAGCTATCTGCATTCGGAGAAACGCATCAGCGACGCTGATCCGCTAGATGTGATCTGGTTTGATGACGACCGCAAGACGCTGGTGCAAACCTATCTCAAGAGCGAAGCCAAGGCCTACACGCAGGCACTTGAATCCACTGCGGCGCTGATCGATGGCTTTGAGTCGCCCTTTGGCATGGAACTGTTGGCGACGGTGGACTGGCTGCTGGTCCGCGAAGGCGTTGCGCCCACCGTGCCGGCCTTGCGCGAAGGGCTGCGCCATTGGCGTGGCGGCCCGGATGCGGTCGCCCGCAAGGATCGTCTCTTTGACGATCGGGCGCTAGGCATTGCGCTTGAACGCCTAACACAAGCTGCACCCGCAATTGCGTAAGGAGCAGGTGTGAGCGAATACACGGAGGTCGAACGCCCCTTCTTGCAGCAACTGGCAGAGCTTGGCTGGACAGTAATTGACCAGGGCACGGGCGTGCCGCAGGATGCCGCACTCAGCCTGCGCGGCAATTTCCGCCAATGGCTTTTGACGGAGGTGTTCGACCGCGCCGTGCGGGCCATCAACCGCACTGACGACGGCAAAGAGTGGCTGACCGATCGCCAACTGGAAGAGCTGCGCAGCCAGTTGCTGCGCCACCCCAACCGCACGCTCTTGGAAGCCAACGAGGTTGTGCAGGCGATGCTGTTCAAGGCCCAGGCTGATGTGAACGAGCTGACGGGCGAGGCCGACCCGGTAGTGCGTCTGATCGACTTTCATAACCCCTCGAATAACCAGTTCCACGTCATCAACCAGTTCCGCATCGACACACCGGGCTGCGTGAAGGCCTTCATTATTCCGGACATCGTGTTGTTCGTGAACGGCATCCCGCTGGTGGTGGTGGAGTGCAAGAAGGGCTCGGAAACCTGCGCGAATCCGATGCAGGAAGCCTTTGTGCAATTGCAGCGCTACATGCGCCGGCGCATGGAGACGGAGGCCTCTGGCCTAAAGGAAGGCGAACCCCGGCTGTTTTATAGCAGCCTAATGCTGGTTCGCAGTTGCGGCTTGGAGGCCGACTACGGCACTATTACTTCGGGCGAAGAGCACTTCTATGCCTGGAAAACATTGTATCCGGCGGACGATGCTGCTCGTGTGGGCATGAACGCCCAGCAACAGTTGATTGCCGGGATGTTGAACAAGGCGAATCTGCTGCAGATCTTGCGCACCAGTTCGGTGTTCATGGACACCGAAGGCGGGCCCCGCGTGAAGGTGGTTTGCCGCTATCAGCAGTTCCGCGCAGCAGGCAAGATCGCGGCGCGTCTGCGCACCGGCGAAACCGCCTCCGTGCGCAGCGGTGTAGTGTGGCACACGCAGGGGTCGGGTAAGTCTCTGACCATGGTGTTTCTGGCAAGGATGCTGCGCGCCAGCCGCGACCTGGGGGATTACAAGATCGTGCTGGTCAATGACCGACAGGATTTGGAAGAGCAACTGGGCGACACCGCCACACTGATCGGTGGCCGGGTGAACGTGATCGAGAGCCGCGCCGGCTTACGCCAGCATCTCTCGACCGACAGCTCGGATATCAGCATGGTGATGATCCATAAGTTCCAGGAGCACAAGCAAACGCTGACCAACACAGTAGCCGAGGCACTTGGCACTTATCTGGCCATGCCGGCGGGCAAGACTTTCGGGGTGGTCAACACGTCGGACCGCATCATCCTGATGATCGACGAAGCCCACCGCACGCAAAGCTCGGATCTGGGTGACAACTTGTTCGAGGCCTTCCCCAACGCTACGCGCATCGCCTTCACCGGCACGCCGCTGATCACCGAGCGGCATGGTGAAAAGAAAACCCACAAGCGCTTTGGTGAGTACATCGACACCTACCGTCTGATGGATGCGGTGAACGATGGGGCCACGCTGCAGATCCTCTATGAAGGCAAGACCGCCGACAGCGCGCTGAACGAAAAGCACGCGTTCGACGAGGCCTTTGAAGATCTGTTCCGCGACCGCAGCGAAGAAGAACTCCTGGCGATCAAGAAGAAGTACGGCGCGACGGGCGACATTCTGGAAGCTGAGAACCGGATCGATGCTATTGCGCGTGATTTGGTGACCCACTACGTTGACAACATCCTGCCCAATGGCTTCAAGGCGCAGGTGGTGTGCCATTCCAAGCTGGCGTGTTTTCGATACCAGAACAGCATTGAGGCTGCGCTGGCAGAGCGCCTGGCCCGCGAGGAAGCCATGGCATTGCCTAACGCAGACCTGATTCAACGTCTGCGGTTTCTCAAGACTGCCGTAGTAATTTCGTCGGACGGTACCAACGAAGCGGCGTACATCACACAAGCGCGTAAGCAGGCGCAGCGCATGAACGCGGTGGAAAACTTCTGTCGCAACTTCGATTTGAGCGACCCGGATAAGGTGTATACCGGCATTGCCTTTCTCATCGTGTGCGACATGCTGCTGACGGGTTTCGATGCACCCATCGAGCAGGTGATGTACATCGACAAGAAACTGCGCGAACACACGCTGCTGCAAGCTATCGCCCGTACCAACCGCGTGAAGAAGGGCAAGCAGCGCGGCTACATCGTTGACTACATCGGCCTGGCCAATCACTTGACCGATGCATTGACACTTTACGCAGCCAGCGACGAGCTGCAAGAGCTGCACGACGGCATGAAGAACATTGCATCTGAGTTGCCAGTGCTGGAAGAGCGCTTTCAGCGCCTGTTGCAGCACTTCGTGGCGCTTGGCGTGAAAACCATTAAGGCGTTCGTGAATGGCGAATTGGCCGATTTGAATGCCGATGCTGCTGTTGTGCATGAAGCCGTGAAGGCCCTGAAGGACGACAAGCAGCGGGCTGACTTCGAGGTGTATCTCAAGAAGTTCCTGATGAGTCTGGACATCATCCTGCCGAACGCAGCCTCTCAGCCGTACCGTGTCCCGGCCAAACGGTTTGGCTACATCTTGCAGGTGACCAAGGAGCGCTACAAAGATACGAGCCTCGACCTGGGTAGTGCCGGCGAGAAGGTGAAGGCGTTGATCAATGAGCACCTGATCAGCTTGGGAATCAACCCGAAGGTGCCGCCAGTCGAGTTGCTGGCCGACGACTTCCTCGACAAGCTGGCGGCCCACGCCGGCATGAACAGCGAAGCCAAGGCCAGCGAGATGGAGCATGCCATTCGCAAGCACTGCACGGTTCACCACGACGAGGACCCGGCCTTTTATAAAAGCCTGTCCGAAAAAGTCAATGCCCTGATCGAGAAACACCACGGCGAGTGGGATTTGCTCGCCGAGAGACTGGCCGAATTGCGCCAGGAAGCTATCGCCGGACGACAGCAAGGCGAAGATGGTATGAGCAAGGAAGCAACCACTTTCTACGAGTACATCGTTCAGCTGGGCTTTGCCAACGGTTCCGTCAATAATGAGGATAAGCCCGCATTCAAGATGCTGATGGAAACCTCCGTAGAAATATTGCAGGAAACCATTGGCAGCATCGACTTCTGGCAGAACCCAGACAAGCAAAAGCGCGCGCGTGGCCTACTGAAGACCGAGATCGCAAAAACGGGCATTGAAGAGTTGAAGCGCAACCGTGAGCGTGTGGCCGTAGAGATCATGAGACTCGCCAAGAATCGCCACGACGAATTGATCAATGCGGCGCGGACGGAGGGCATGTGATGCAACTTCGCCAGGTGCGTGATATTGAATACCAGTTGTTGCCGGGCTCGGATCGCCAGACCACGGATATCGTGATCGAACGCAATGGCGTCATCACTGTTCGACCACCGATGCGGATGACGCCCGAGCAGGTGGATGAAACCGTGCTCAGCAAGCGGATGTGGATTTACCGCAATCTGGCTGATTGGCGTGACCTCAATGCAACTCGAGTTACGCGGGAATGGGTCAACGGTGAGACTTTCTTGTACTTGGGCAGTTGCTACCGACTGCAGTTGGTGACTGAGCAGGACGAGCCTCTCAAGCTGAAAGATGGTCGGTTTTGCCTACGGCGCGAGGTCGTCGAGCGAGGAGGCCACGACGGTCCACTTCACGTATTTGAAGCCTTCTACAAGGCGAAGGGCTTGCCTCGCATCCAAAAGCGAGTGGCGTATTTCGCGGCAAGGGTGGGCGTGATAGCGGGCGCAGTGCAGATCCAGGATCTTGGCTATCGCTGGGCTTCATGCACCAAGAGCGGTGCTCTGCATTTTCATTGGAAGTGCCTCATGGCCCCACTGACCATCATCGACTACATCGTCGTCCATGAGCTGTGTCACCTGCATCATCGCGACCATTCGGACGCCTTCTGGAACGAGGTGGACAAGGTACTGCCTGACTACAGAGATCGTAAAGAATGGTTGAGGATGCGTGGTGCGGAGTTTGACTTGTGAGATAGTGAGCCCGTCCTGACTTACCTACGCTGCCTTGGCTCTCGAAAAGAGGGGACATCGCGCGGCATTGCTAGGGGCATGAGGCATTGGCTCAGCCATCAGAATGGTACGTTGTCGGAAGACGGGATTGGACTTTCGGGGCGTGTAATTACCGGAAGGGCATCAATCGTTCGGCGAATTTGATCCAATCGAAGTCGTAGGGCCGCCCCTTCTTGAGGGTGGAGCCGTTTTAAGCGGCCGACTTTTCCGCTTACTGCGTTGAACCGCGAGCGGAACTCGGCATCGGGCTCTGCGCGCCTCAGGCTGCGTTCGAGCTGGAACACCGCCGCACGGATTTTTGCACGTTCTTGCTTGGGGAGCGTTGGCTGCCGATTCGCGTTCAATCCCATGATCCGAATAGGCTTGTTAGCTGCAAAGCTCGCGTGCTTTTTACGCTGTGCTTTAAAGCCCCCGCTCCCTACCATGGCATATGCTTGAGCGATTGCCCAACTTTTGCTGTCCGCTGTAAGGGGGACTGCAGAGGACATGGTGATGTCGTCAACGTATCGACTGTATCGAATGTTACGGCTGGCTAGCTTGGCAACGAGGGTTGGCTCTTTGTCCCAAAAAGCAAGGTTCGCGAGATATGAGCTTGTGGGGGTGCCTTGGAACACTCGTCCATCTTTGGTGGTGAGCTGCGTGAGAAGTATCGAAACATCTTCGCCGAACGCAAAGAATTCGTGCCAAATTCGATACACATGATCAGCCGTGATGTGATCAAAAAAACCGGCGATATCTTCTGTGATCGCATACATGGAGTCGCGATGGATTTCCACATTTGACACAAAGTCGCGGCCGGCTAACGAGCCCGTCAGGTATTGAGGAAAACAAACTTGGCGAAAAAAGACGCCATTGATTTTCTTGAGCAGGGGTTTTAGTGGAGCTTTCGTGTCGAAGACGTAACGGACTCCGCCATATTTTTTGGGCTTAGGCTTCGGTCCGATGTATAAGTGCGGAGCTCGCGCGGCAATCGCGCGAAGCATCGGCTCGGATGTTCCCAATGCCCTGCATAGCGATTGAACGCTCAGAATACGTTCGTGCGGATAGATAGGGCGGTCCACTTCAGTTGCGTACTATGTCTAGAACGGCTTCAGACAATCTGCGCACCGTTTCTGGGTCAAGACCTTGAAGTTCCCCTTTCTCCGCTGCCAGAAATAGCAAGACCGGTGTCGGGACGCCTAGAGCTGCTGCGACTTTACTAATACTGGTCAACGTTGGTTCACGCTTGCCAGATTCGATCATCGAAAGATAAGACTGAGAGAGCCCTGCACGCTCGGCCAGCTCATCCAGCGATAGCTTTTTGGCCGAGCGACAGACCTTGAGGGCATGTCCAATTTCCATAACAACACCAAAGAGGTTGGCTTCCTTGCTCAGCAATCTTCCTTATTTCAGAAGCGTCATCACATTTGTGACCACGCCGAGCAAAGCCGCCAACACGTTGAGAACGTCGAACGTAAGTCGTCCAATCTCTGCGGCCTTTGCTTCATCGACTTCCTTTTTGAGGTTGTCGATCTGTACTTGGAATGCTTCCCGAGCGGGGGCATCAAGCGAATCACCTCGTTCGACGAGAATCAATTCCAGCTCGCCGACGAGTTTCTTCAAGTTTGAAGACATAGCTTTTCTCCTATAACCGGGCACATGCCCAGCCGCCAGAAAGCAAGGCCGGTAAGGAATTGCTGATGCCCCGGAAGCCCACCACCGTCTACTCAGTTTGGTTCAGCCGCCCCTGCGAACGACAGACCCACTGCTATCGGCTAAGTGCGACGGCGGGGCGGCTCGACGCTTCGCGCCTCGCTGCACCGGATCGACCTCGGCCGACGAAAGCCGGATGTTGGCTGCACCCAGCGCCAGGCTACATCTCCTGGCAACTAGCAAACCCTGCCTTTCCAACTGGAGAAATTCTTCAACTTAAAGAACGTGTGAGCGATAGCACTCACCCTGCAGAGCCGACTATACGCCGCAGGTGCATCGATGTCAAAAAATATTACTGTCAGTGATGTTTGGTGCGACGCCTGCTAGCTAGCCACAGGAGGGGGAGTGGTACATTGACGGTACAGGCCTCAGCTTTTAGTACTTTCGCCAAATTCCCCTAAGTTGCTGAATCTAAAGTTCTTTTGGTTGTGCTGCGTTACGGCAACTTTCTCTTGAATATCAGTAACTTATTGATTTGCAAGGAAATTTGTAATCATCAGGTGGCGGGTTCGAGTCCTGCAGCCGGCACCAATAAAATCAAGGGGTTACGTGAGTTTTTCGCGTAACCCCTTGTTCATTTATGGGTCCGTGTAACCGCTGTGTAACCGGATTCGGTCCGCTCTGATCCACGTCCATCACCGTCACGCGGTAAGCTACGGCCCTGACATACGCCATGAATGGGATTGGGCAGCGGTGACGGAAAAAGAATTGATGGGGCCGACGGGGTTCTGGCTTGAAACCCTGCGCAAAGACGAGCAGCCCAAGCGCGAATACTTGACGCTGGCCGATGCCGCCGCGCAGCTGAACTGCAAGCTGGACGACTTGCTGAACGAAGGGGTAGCCAAAAGGCTTGACCTCTACGCGCCAGTCTTGCGCGAAGGGCTGTATGCATGGCCGGTGACCGATCGCGGCATTCCGCATGCGAGTTTGGTAGGTAGCATTGCCGGTGTTGACCCCGTGTTTCGCTCGGTACTGCGATACGGCGAGTATGCGGTTCTGCTCCCTGCGGACATTAAGAAGATCAAGATCGAGCAGTCGGTGAAGCCCGGTGGCTATATCTGCCCGGAACTGGTGCTGCGGCACACTACCGAGTGGCAACAAGAACGACAGCAGGCAGAACGAACTGCGGTGCTGGCCGAGCGGATGAAGGGGCGTGCCAAGAGCGTTGCATGGATTCTTGAGCATCCTCCGGCAGCAGATGCAGGCGCTGTCAGGCTCGAGATGCTACGTGTGGACGGCCACGATCTTCCGAGAGTGAAGGAGCAGCTTGCGAAATCAGCCGCTGCTGAAGTGTCCTCCGACGCAGCGCATAGTAATCCAGATCAGCCATCACAAAAAAACGAATGGCGCGCAAGCCCGGCCGAAAACGATTCGGGCTTGACGACACTGGAACAGCAGATTCGCGCCATAGAAGCCGGTGCTGATGCGCTGAATTTCAAGCGCGAGGCAATTAAACGAGGGGAAAAGAAAAAACTCCTAACGTGGTGTCTTGAACACCACCCCGAACTATTCGAATCTACTTCCAAGCACGGCGACTCCAAATTCATTGAGGCCTGGAAAGCGGCAAGCGACAAAGATCGCATCATCAGCGAGAACCGGGATACCTACGCCAACAGGAAGTAGGGAAAAAATTCCCGACATTTTGTCGTTGCATCCCCACTAGCCCCCACTCCCATGATCCGTTTCGTCATCCACGCAGAACCACATCGTTCTGCGTAGGTGGCGCGTAGCGACCACGCCTTGGTCGATTCAGAACGGAGTTCATCATGGCTTTCGTAGTTCAAAACACATTGCCGTTGGCACGCGGCGTCGACACCAAGATTTTTGCCAGCAAGAACCTTGTCAAACCGCAAACGGTTCGTAAGGGCTACAGCATCAACGGTGCGTACCTGGGCGTGGTACCCACCAAGCTCGCGAATGGCCGCTTGCTGTGGCCGGACGTGATCGTGACCAAGCGTGATGGTGCGATTGCGGCCAACGACGACACTCTCGTGAACCAGGGCGATGTGTTTCCCATGCCCCCCTCCATGCCACTGCATCCCTCAGCCTAAATTTCTGCGCAATCGCACCGGCGTTCCGCCCGTGCGCGCATTTGGCTAGTCCCCCAGAAACACCGCTCTTTAACAATTTGACTCACCGCAAAAGCGGAAAGGAGACTGCGTGAATAACGCATCTTCAAGGTCGGCTGTTGCCTATGGAAATCGCATGGGCAACGGACACGACTTAATCGGAAATGCAATGCAGGTTCCGCATTTCCCCTATGAAGCGTTGCCCAGCCTGCTGGGCGATGTACTGCAAGAGCGATCAGAGACGCCCAAGGACGACGCTATCGGCGCCTCCGTGCTGGAAGCCGTCAGTTCCCTGGTTGCCTCAGGGCTGGCGGTGTACGAAAAGCCTGGCGGTGGCACTGCGCCTCTGACATCGTTCGGCATCTTGCTGGCGTCCTCGGGTGCCGGCAAGAGTTTTCACCATGAATCACTGACCGAGGCCCTGTCTCGATGGGGTGCCAAGCACGCAGAGCAGACCCCGATGAATCAATACCAGCAGCAGGCCGCACATCGCGTGTGGCGGAAGCGGGTGGCGATGATCGAAAAGGTCGTCCAGGAATGCTTGGTTAATGGTGAGGAAACGGACGCCATTGAAGCGTTGTTGGCAGAGACGCTGGGGCAGGAGCCCCGTTCCGTTGTGGTTCCGGCCCTTCTGCAAGACGATGCGTCCATGCAAGCGGTACTACGCTGCCTGGAGCATTGGCCGGTTTCCGGCTGGATCGTCGATGAAGGTGCGGTCGCGTTGGACATGCTCCGCGCCAAGGACTTCCCAACCTTGGCCAACCTCTTTGGCGGCAAGGTGATCGCTCACAGCCGGGTTGGCGAACCGCGCAAGGAAATCCAGGGCTATCTGACGACGTTATTCATGATTCAGCCTGGGCTTTTCAAATCGTTCTGCAAGAAGCGCGGGGAAGCGCTGAAGGCCAGTGGTTTGGATGCTCGTTTCCTCTATCACATCGTCCTCGACGAATGGATCGGCTCGGAAAGTCCCGGTTATGCCATCGCCGGTCGCGCGCACGAGCAGTACGGCGAGCGCGTGACAGAGATGCTGGATGAGCTCCATGACCGTATCCGTTCCGGCAAGAAAGACCTGCCATCGGTGGCCTTTAGCGGCAGTGCGAAGGCATTGATGCGTGACCTTAACAACCGGAACCTCGATTTGATGTCGCGCCTCGAGCTTGCACATTGCCGTGATTTTCTGGCCAAGCTGACCGGGCATATTGCCCGCATGGCTGCCAAGAACCACGTGTTCCTGGGGCGCGACGGCGATGTGTCAGTCGAGCTGGTGGAAAGCGCAGAACAGGTTTGCTGGTATTACTTCCACGCCTACCAGTGGATGCACCAGCCTGTTGAGCAGAAAACGCAGCGTGCGCGAGATGCCGACATGTTGGCACAGTGGCTACATGACCATGGCACGCGGCAGTTTGCCCACCACAATCTCAGCAAGCTGGCGATGGTCATGGGAATGGAAACGTCCCGCCTGCGCCGCGCAGTCAGCGAACTATTCAACCGAGGCCGCGCACGCCTGCTGACGTTGAGCGGCAAGCACTACATCGAAGTGTTGCCGCCGGCAGATCTGCTGGACCATGTCCTGGGTCATGGCGGCGTATAGCCGCTAGTGTGTGATGCATGTCCGTGCGGACGTTTTCGCATATCGGTACAGCACAGCAAGCCCCGATCCTTCCCGTTACTACATCGAAAGCCTTCCGACCCTTGCCGCTTGTGCGGCGGGGTAGGACTTCTGGTTTTTATTAGGATTATTAAATTAATTTACGTATTCAATAAGGGAATTAAATATGAAATATTTCATTGAGCAAGACGATGATGCCGAAGGCAATCTCGATACGGATCACGACCACGAGTGCGATGATTCCATGATGCAAGGCAACGACAGTGATCAGGCTGATATGAGCAACGATGAACGCTCCGACGTTCATGGGATCGTCAAGAATCTTGAACGCAATATGGGCATTGTCTATGGCCTTGATGGTAAAGCCTACCGGATAGGTACCAGCGTCAAGCTGCTCAGCCTCCAGATCGAGTTTATGCGGTGCGTCATCGAGACGGATGAACTGCCTTACGAGATCAAGCGCGATGCCGACGGCACGGTAGATGTCGTGGCAGGCAAGATGGCGAAGTATGTGGAAGTCCTTCCGGCATTCGAGCGATTGATCTTCGACGGCCTGGCCTTGTCTCCCGACTTGGCCTTGTTTCACCGCGTCTATCCCATGCATGGCATCAGCCAGCGCCGTGCTGTGTTCGGACAATTGACCGAGAGATATGTCGCAGAGGTATTCAATGACTTTGTGTCGACGCTACGAGCAGAAGGCACGCACATCGGCATCAAGCGTCTGATGCGGAACTGGCAGCGGAATGCTGACGAGAACGCCAAGCGGCTGACGGTCTACATCAATGCCTTGCACGATCGTTATGCGCGCCTGATGGTGGTCCGCCTTGACCTGATGTATCGCCAGGCTGCCTGCCAGGATCTTGCGCAAGCCATGCAATGGAACGAGCTGCTTCAAGCTCGAAATTTACGCGAGCGTGTAGCGGTATCCCACGGCGAACCCCTTGATGACTACGGAGACGATCTGCCCCGCGTTGACATCTTTACGGTGACGGAGGATTGGCGGCATTTCAAGGACAACATGCGTGGCAAGCCGTCGCTGTTCCGGCACATGATCGGCTACGTCTGCTCCATTGAGTTCTCCAGTACCGGGGGACATCACCTACACGTAGCATTGATATTTGATGGTTCACAAGTCAGGCAGCATGAATGGCTCGGCGACCTGATCGGACAGTACTGGGAAGAGGTAACAGGCGGGCGCGGGTACTTCCACAACTGCAACCGTGGCTCCTACAAGTACCCTGGTACTGGCCTGATTGACCATCACGATGTAGAGAAACGTAGCAACCTGATGCGTGCGCTCATGTACCTAGCAAAAAAAGATCAATTCGTTCGCGTGAAGGCATCGCCCAAGTCCAAGACCTTCATGACAGGGCATTTGCCGGAACTGCCATCCGGACGCACTGGCCGGCCGCGTACCAAGGGCATGGTTGACCTGCCAGACAAGGCGCTGGACGAAGACGATAACTTGGAGATCGAAGCCGCGTAGGAAATTTGCAGGCATCCAAGATGGTTCGCCGGGTGATGGGAACCATTTTGGATATGCGTTTTTTACGCTCGACAGGAGTAGCCGATTATGAACTTCACAACAGCCACCGGGCAGCAAACTATCGACGAACAGAGCTTGTTCGACGCGTTGGAAGCCCTACGTCCCAGCAAGCATGATCAGCAAAAGCGAGCCTTCGAGAAGGTCTATCCGCAAATCATGAAGAAACTTTCTGAGGGTATCAAGGAGAGCGACATCATTAAGGTGCTGTCAGTGCAGGGCATCTTGAGATCGCGCAACACTTACGCCAAATGGATGGCCGAGATGGCAGCGAAGCAAGCTGTCGTCACGGAACCATCAGCAGTTCGTAACGCCATGCTACGCGCAGATGCGGGGAGTCAAGCTTAGTTCATGCCAGCGTCGG
>NZ_JBSAXF010000055.1:0-16848 GCF_053427845.1 Burkholderia sp. AW49-1
AAACAAAAACCCCACGCCCGCAAGAGCGTGGGGTTTCGTTCATCCCGGGCGCCGGACGCGGCCGGCGCACCAGGCGGCGATCAGCTGCCCTTCGCGATGCGATCCTGGATGTGCTGAGCACGGCTCGCCGACGACGGGTGCGAGCTCATCATCGAGCTCTTGCCGCCATCGAGCTGCGCGAGCTTCTGGAACGCGGTGACGAGGCCCTTCTGGTTCATGTTCTTCTGCTTCATCAGGTCGAACGAGTAGTCGTCGGCCGCGCTTTCCTGCGTCTGCGAGAACTGCGCGTTGATGAACTTCTCGGTGATGTCGCCGAGCTGCGAGCTCGTCAGGGCCGCGACACCCGGGGATGCCGCGCCGGCCGCGGTGCGTGCCGCGCTGACCGCGTAGGCGGTCTGCATCGCCTTCTTTGAGTGACCCAGCGCGACGTGGCCCATTTCATGACCGATCACGCCGCGCAGTTCGTCGTCGTTCATCATGTCCATCAGGCCGCTGTACACGCGCACGCAGCCGTTGCCCATCGCCCACGCGTTGACGTCCTTGGTCACGTAGACCTTGTAGTTGATCTTCTGGCCGTTCAGCGTCATGTCGCCGAAGCCCTTCATCACCTTCGTCAAACGCTTCGAGTACGCGCTGTTCGGCGCGGCGATCTTCGATTCTGCGTCGCTCGCCTTGCACGAGTCGGTCGACAGCGCCGCGATGTCGCTGTCCGACAGCGTCGCCGCCTTGAACAGGCTGGTCCCCGCCGACGTCAGGCTGTTCGCGTCGAGATTCTGCACGCCGCCGCATGCGCTCAACAGGAACGCCATGCCACACGCTGCCGCCGCTTTCTTGATATGCATCCCGGATCCCTCGGTAGTTGTATTTGGGAGCGGCGATTTTGCATAATCCGGCAGAAAATTACCAGATGTTTACATCAAATGACATCTTGATTACCCGCCCATTCGAAACGAACGACGCGATTGCTCAGCGAATTGACGACAATCAGCTCATCAATCGCCGCGGCCGGATGACCGGCTGAACGTCGAACGCGACCGGCGCGTGAGCCGCCGCGCGACCAGCATCGGCAGCCGCACCACGAAACCGGCGAAGAGCCGCAGGTGCATCCACGCGAGCAGCGCGTTGTCGCGGCCATAGTGGAAATGCGACACGCCGCCCTCGTGCGCGCCGAAGTAGCGCACCGGCGCCTCGATGCGGATCGGCCGCACCCCGGCCCAGCACAGCCGCACGGCAGCTTCCGGATCGAAGTCGAAGCCGCGCATCCACGGCTGGCGATGCATGATCGCGGCGAGCGGTGCGACCGGGTACACGCGAAAGCCGTACAGCGAATCGCCGATCCCGGCCCATAGCGTCTCGAGGTCGGCCCATCCGTTCGACAGCCGCCGGCCCTGCACGCGCAGTTGCGGCGCGCTCGCGTCGAACTTCGGCAGGCCCAGCACCATCGCGTCCGGCGCCGCCTGCGACGCGGCCATGAATTCGGAAATCAGGTCGGCCGGATGCTGGCCGTCGGAGTCCATCGTCAGCACGTGCGTGAAGCCGCTTGCGGCCGCCGCGTCGAGCCCGGCCAGCACCGCGGCGCCCTTGCCGCGGTTCTCCGGCAGCACGATCACGCGCAGCCCCGGGTCGCGCTCGGCCATCGCCTGCAGCCGCTCGGCGCTGCCGTCGGTGCTGCCGTCGACGACGACCCACACCGGGTTCCACTGCGCGCGCGCGTTGCGCACGGTCGTGTCGACCTTGACGCCCGGGTTATAGCTCGGAATCAGTACGAGATGGGTGGACGAGGCGTGCAGCTTGGACATGGGAACGGCCGATTGCGAAGACGAGGATCCTGACAAAAGTTTATGACCTGCAGGCGACTGCCGACAGGCTTCGTCGACGCCGCGTTCGCGTAACGACAGGCCCGCGCGCTTCACGACAGGTGCTCCAGCGCATGGCCGGCGCTCGCTTCGATCTCGACCAGCAGATCGTCGCGGCACACGTCCGCGTGGACGAACAACGGCCGCACGCCGGGGCCCGCCGCATCGCGCAGCGCGCGATCGATCGCGGCGAGCGCCGCGGCATCGCCGGCGTCGCGCACATAGACGCGGTAGTTCAGGTCGGCGAGCGAGAACGGGCCGTGCCCCTGCCGCGCGGCCTGCTCGAGCACGGCGGCGAGGTTCGCCATCGTCTCGCGGGTTTGCGCGACGACGTCGCCGCGATGCACGGTGCGATGCCCGACGATGCTGGCGGTGCCCGACACGAACAGCAACGGCGCGGCATCGTCGCCGGGCCACGCGGCCGCGCGAGCGAACGTCGGCGCACGCGGGCCGTACTCCGCCGGGTAGTGATATGCGCTGATCTGGCGCGGGTTCTCGACCGGATCGGCCGGTGTGCGGCTCGCGATGAAATGGATCGCGAGCGGCGCGGCCGGCGGCATGTCGCCCGCGACGGGCACGACCGAGCCGAGCGCGCAGGCCGCCGGGACGCTGCCCGTCAGCGCGCGACGGCACGCGTCGAACGCACGCTGCCTGCCGATATTGAACTGACGATAGCGCTCGATCCCGAACTGCAGCGCGTTGATCGCCGGCACGGTATTCCAGAGCCGCAGCGGATGCGCAATGTCGAGCGCATCGAGCAGGTCGAACAGCGCGCGGTATGCATCGTGTGTCGCGCGCTCGAGCGGCGTGCCGCCGTCGCGATCCGCATCGGCCGCTTCCCGTTCTTCCTGCAAGACGATGCTGCCGAACAGGAGCCCCGCCGTTTCGCTGTAGCGATACTGCAGCGCGCCGCGTCGCTCGCTGCGCAGGTCGGGCGCGTCACACTGCCAGATTTCGCAGACCGCGCCGGCGCGTGCGTGGCCGCCGGCGTCGAGCAGTGCCATCTGCACCGGTGCGAGCGGCAGGTCGGGCGCGGCGGCGGCGAGCATGCGGGCCATCTCATCGGCCGGCGCGCCGGCCGCGCCGATGCAGACCGCACCCAGCGCACCGGGAAACACGCGGTCGAATGCGTCGCCGCGCTGCCGCGCATCGTGCAGCAGCGCAGCCAGCCGCGCATGATCCACCTGGACGAGTCGCAGCGCCCGGTTGCCGCCGTTCGCTGCGGGCGAGATGCCCGTTCGCGAAGCGGCGGCTCCGCCTGTCATGTGTTCGCGCGCGACCGCGGTCGTGGCGGACGACAGGGAACACGCTCGCCGTTCGGCGTCGACTGGATGCACTGACACTTCGATTTCCTCACTATGCGGTGCGGGCTCGCGGCATCGTGGCCACGCGCCGCGTTGCGCGCCGTTGCTTCGCGTCAAGCCGACGCCGCGCGCGTCGTCATGCAAGTCCGCCGTTGACGGACAGCACCTGTCCCGTCACATAAGCAGCCGCATCGGATACCAGATACGCGACCATCGCCGCGACTTCGTCGGGCCGGCCCGCGCGTTGCGCCGGCACGAGCTGTTTGATCCGCTCGGCGGGAAACGCATGGTCTGCCATCGGCGACTCGATGATGCCGGGCGCGACGGCATTCACCGTGATGCCGCGCGATGCGAGCTCCAGCGACAGCGACTTCGTCGCGCCGATCAGCCCCGCCTTCGCGGCAGCGTAGTTGACCTGCCCGCGGTTGCCGGTCACGCCGGCGACCGACGCGATGTTGACGATCCGGCCGCGTCGCGTGCGGATCATCGGCAGCAGCAACGGCTGCGTTACGTTGAAAAAACCGTTGAGCGTCACGTCGATCACGCTGTGCCACTGCCGGCGCGACATGCCGGCCATCGGTGCGTCGTCGTGAATGCCCGCATTGTTGACGAGGATCTGCACCGGTGCGCCATCGATGAACGGCGCGAGCGCGGCAAGCGTCGCATCGGCGTCGGTCACGTCGAATGCAAGCGCATGCGCGGTGCCGCCGGCCGCGACGATCTGCTGCGCGACCGCCTCCGCCTGCGCGAGATTCCGGTTCGCGTGCACCCAGACTTCGTGGCCGGCCTGCGCGAGCGCCGCGCAGATCGACTGCCCGAGTGCGCCGCTGCCACCCGTTACGAGCGCCCGCATCGCCTTGCTCCGTTCATCGCGTTTCCTCTCGATCGATGCGGCCGTGGTTCGTCCAGCAACCGCCGCCGCGTGCCGTCATCGTCTGCATGCCGCGTCGCGTTCGCGCGCGCCGCCGTCACTTCGTGCGGTGCGCGGCGACGTACTCGGCAAGCGCGCCGAGCGTCGCGAAGATCTTCTGGTTGTCCGGATTGTCCGAGCGCAGCTCGAAGCCGTATTTCTTCGAGATCAGCAGCGCGATTTCCAGGATGTCGATGGAGTCGAGCCCGAAGCCCTCGCCATACAGCGGGGTCCCGGCCGTCACCGTTTCGAACGGGACGTCTTCGAGATTCAGTTCGCCGATGATCAGCGTGGCGAGCTCTTGTTCCAGTGCGTTCATCATGCTTGCGGGCAGGCGGCCCATGGCAGCGGGAGGCGCCCGGAAACGGCAATCGTCGTGCACGCCCGGCGCGCGCGAAGCGCGCGCCAATCTCCGTCCCTCCGGCGTCTGCCGGCTTCCCCGCCTGCGTTATTGGGGGTCGTTTGTAAAAGTTACGCGGATTCTAGACGATGGGTATCGGCACGTATACGGGGAATGGTTACAGACTGACGGCCCCCCGCCGCGACCGGTTTCGGGACCCGATCGCAGCAGACGCTTGAGCCGCTTCGGGCGGAATTGAATCGCCGCCGCGCAAGGTTCAGTGCGCTGCCATACATTCGGTTACAAAACCCGGCTGCGCCGACCTCGAACCACCGCGCCGCGGCCCTAAAATGTGCATGCACGACAGCCGGCCCGGACACGCGTCCCGGCCGCCATTCATATGATGTTTGACGGCCCGACGAACGCGTCCGGCCCCAATCCGCCCGATGTTTCCAGCAGCCATGCCGCGCCCGTCCATTCGTCTCGTTCCAGTTTGCCCGCCCGTCCGCCGCCGCGACGCGACGGATGACGGCAATGCGCGCACGCGCCGCGCGCCCGGAGCGCCGCGATGAGCTCGCCGCTCGGCATCGCACGCGGCGTCGGCGCGGTCGCCGCGGTGGCGGCGTACCAGATCGGCGCGCACTACGCGGCCGCGACTCCCGGCGCGCACGGCTTCGGCCTCGCGATGGCGCTCGTGCCGCCGCTGCTGCTCGCGCTCGGCGCAGCGCTGCGCTCGCCGAAGCGGGCATGGCTCGTGCCGGCGTGGCTGCTCGCCGCGGCCGCGCTGTGGGCCGCGCGCGCCCCGCTCGCACGCCATTTCGAATGGGGCCTGTATCTGGAGCACGCGAGCTTCAACCTCGCGATGGTGCTGCTGTTCGGCCGCACGCTCACGGCCGGCCAGGTGCCGCTGTGCACGCGCTTCGCGACGATGATCCACGGCACGATCACGCCGGCCGTCGCGCGCTACACGCGGCGCATCACGCTCGCATGGACGCTGTTCTTCATCGCGATCGCCGCCGTGTCGACGCTGCTGTTCGCAACCGCGCCGATCGTCGCGTGGTCGACGTTCGCGAACTACCTGTCGCTGCCGCTCGTCGCCGTGATGTTCGCGGCCGAGCATGCATGCCGGCGCTTCGCGCTGCCGCACGACACGCGGCCGCGGATGGTCGACGCCGTACGCGCATACCGCGCGTCGACGCAGCCGTCACGATGAATTCATGGCCGGCGCGGCGCCGCATCGCGGCCGCGCCGGCCACCGTCTCCCGCTTCAGCCGATTTATGCCGACTTACCCGCTAGTGTTCCATTCCTCGCCGGACCAGACGATCGCCTGGCGCGACGGCACGCCCGTCAGCGTGCGCGCGTTCGTCGCCGACGTCGCGCGCGTGGCCGCCGCACTGCCCGCCGGCGGCCACGTGTTCAACGTGTGCCGCGATCGCTACCGCTTCGCGGTCAGCCTGTGCGCGGCGCTCGTCGCCGGCAGGATCAGCCTGCTGCCGTCGACGCACACGCCGGAGATGGTGCGCCAGCTCGCGTCGTTCGCACCGGACGCGTTCTGCCTGCACGACGCGCCGGACTGCGCGATCGACCTGCCGCGCTTCGCCTATCCGGACGCCGCGCCCGGCGACCTCCTCGAGGACGCGCCGTGCGTGGTGCCGCGGATCGACGCGTCGCGCATCATGGCGTACGTGTTCACGTCCGGCTCGACCGGCGCGCCGGTGCCGCACCGCAAGACCTGGGGCTTCCTGGTCGGCTGCGTGCGCGCGGCGGCCGACCGCCTCGGCCTGCTCGACGGCCGCGCGGCGACGCTGATCGGCACCGTGCCCGCGCAACACATGTACGGCTTCGAGTCGACGGTGCTGCTCGCGCTGATCGGCGGCCTCGCGTTCAGCAACCGCCAGCCGTTCTACCCCGTCGACATTCGCGACGAACTCGCTACGATCCCGCAGCCGCGCGTGCTCGTCACGTCGCCGATTCACCTGCGCGCGCTGCTGTCGGCCGGCCATGCGCTGCCGCCGGCCGCGCTCGTGCTGTCGGCCACCGCGCCGCTGTCGGAAAAGCTCGCGTGCGAGGCCGAGGCCGCGCTCGACGCGCCGCTCGTCGAGATCTACGGCAGCACCGAGACCGGCCAGATCGCGACGCGCCGCACGTCGCAAGGCGCGACGTGGCAGCTGTTCCCCGGCATCCGCCTCGACGCACGTGCGGTACAGGACGCGCCGGGCCGCGACGCCGCGGGCGACGACAGCGGCCCGACCGTGTGGGCGTCGGGCGGACACGTCGAATCCCCCGTGCCGATGGGCGACGCGCTCGAACTGCTCGGCGACGGCCGGTTCCTGCTGCACGGCCGCAAGGCGGACCTCGTCAACATCGCGGGCAAGCGCACGTCGCTCGCCTATCTGAATCACCAATTGAACGCGATCGCCGACGTCGTCGACGGCGTGTTCTTCATGCCGGACGACGCCGCACCAGCCGACGCCGATGCGACCCGCGAACCGGTCACGCGGCTCGTCGCGCTCGTGGTCGCACCGACGCTCGCCGCGGCCGACCTGCAGCGCGCGCTGCGCGAACGGATCGATCCCGCCTTCATGCCGCGTCCGCTCGTGTTCGTCGACGCCTTGCCGCGCAACGAAACGGGCAAGCTGCCGCGCGACGTGCTCGCCGCGCTCATCGCACGGCACACGCGCGCCGCGGCGGCCGATGCGGCCGACGCGAGCGCGCGCGCCGAGACGGATGCGCCGCTCGCGTTCACGATTCCCGCCGATCACCCGGCGCTGCCCGGTCATTTCCCCGGTCATCCGATCGTGCCGGGCGTCGTGCTGCTCGATCACGCGATCGCCGCGCTCGGCGCGTCGCTGAACCGCCCGCTGCACACGTGGCGGCTGGCTTCCGCGAAATTCCTGAGCCCGGTCGCGCCCGGCGAGCCGCTCGATCTCGCGTTCGATGCAGCGGCCGGCGGCGCGATCCGCTTCACGCTGCGCGCCGGCGTACGCGACGTCGCCACCGGCGTGCTGTCCGCGCCGCCCGCCGCGCAGGACGGTGCACGGCCATGAAGCGCACCGCGTGGGCCGAGCGCCAGGAACGCAGCAACGCGGCGTTGCTGCGCGCGATGACCTGGATCTCGCTGCGGTTCGGCCGGCGGCCGTCGCGTGTCGTGCTGCACGCCATCGCGATCTATTTCGTGCTGTTCTCGCCGGTGGCCTGCTCGGCGTCGCGCGACTATCTGCGCCGCGCGCTCGGCCGTCCCGCGCGCTGGCGCGACGTGTATCGGCACGTGTTCACGTTCGCCGCGACGATCCACGACCGAATCTACCTGATGAACGGCCGCTTCGACCTGTTCGACATCCGGCTGCATGGCGAAACGCGGGTCGACGATGCGCTCGCCGGTGGGCGCGGCGCGTTCCTGATGGGCGCGCACCTCGGCAGCTTCGAAGTCGTGCGCGCGATCGGCCGCACGCGTCCGGACCTGCGCGTCGTCGTCACGATGTTCGAGGAGAACGCGCGCAAGATCAACGCGACGCTCGCCGCCGTGAATCCGGCCGCGAAACCGGAAGTGATTCCGCTCGGGCAGGTCGACTCGATGCTGAAGGTGCGCGAGCGTCTCGACGCGAACTGCATGGTCGGCATGCTCGCCGACCGCACGCTGCTCGATGATGCGGCAACCTCGCTGCGGCGGCTGCCGCTGCTCGGCGCACCAGCCGCGTTCCCGCTCGGGCCGCTGTACATGGCCGCGATGCTGCGGCGCCCGGTGCTGTTCATGACGGGCCTCTATCGCGACGGCAACCGCTACGACGTGCACTTCGAGACGCTCGCCGATTTCTCCGACGTGCGCCGCGACGCGCGCGCAGCGGCCGTCGACGCGGCACTTGCGCGCTACGTCGCGCTGCTCGACAAGTATTGCCGCGCGGCCCCGTTCAACTGGTTCAACTATTTCGATTTCTGGCAGACCGGCACGGCCGCCGAGCGCCGCGACGATGCGCGCGCATGCGCCGACCTGTCCGCCACGAGGGATTCCGACGCATGACCGCCGTTCTCCGCTTCCTGTCGCTGCTCCCGCTGCCGTCCGCGCCCGCGCTGCGCCGCTCGGCGCGCACGTTCGCCATCGCGGCCGCCGTCGCGCTCGCTCTGCCCGCGCACGCGGCCGACACCGGTTCGGCGTGGACCCTCGACCGGCTGATGTCGACGCTCGCGCAGCACAAGTCCGGACGCGCGACGTTCACCGAGACGAAGTCGCTGTCGATCGCCGCGCAACCGCTCGAATCGTCGGGCGAACTCGTGTTCGTCGCGCCCGACCACCTCGAGAAGCACACGCTCAGTCCGAAACCCGAACATCTCGTCGTCGACGGCGACATGCTCACCGTCGAGCGCAACAACCGCAAGTACACGCTCGCGCTCGCGCGCTATCCGGAGCTCGGTGCGTTCATCGACAGCATCCGCGCGACGCTCGCCGGCAATCGCTACGCGCTCGAGCAGGTCTACAAGGTCGCGCTCGCCGGTCGCGGCGACGACTGGACGCTGATGCTCACGCCGCTCGATTCGCGGATGCTGAAGGTCGTCAGCACGATCACGCTCGAAGGCTCGCGCGACGTGTTGCGCAGCGTCGCGATCCGGCAGGCCGACGGCGACCATTCGACGATGCGCCTGCAACCCGTCCCGGCGAAGTGATGGACGAGCGCACCCGGCCGACCGCCCCCGTCGCGCACCGCCCGTCCGCGTGGCGGCAGCGCGCCGTGCTCGTGTGGCTGCTCGCGCTCGTCGCGTGCGGGATCGCGATCGCCCGCGCGAATTTCACGGCCGACCTGTCCGCGTTCCTGCCGCGCGCGCCGAGCGCCGGGCAGCGCGTGCTCGTCGATCAACTGCGTGACGGCATCGTGTCGCGGCTGATCCTCGTCGCGATCGACGGCGGCGACGCGGCCACGCGCGCCGCGCTGTCGCGGCGCGTCGCCGGCACGCTGCGCGCCGACCGGCAATTCTCGGCGATCGACAACGGTGAAGCCGTCAACGACGCGCGCGACCGGCAATTCGTGTTCGACCATCGTTACCTGCTGAGCCCGGCCGTCTCGCCGCAACGCTTCAGCGCGGACGGCCTGCACCAGGCGCTCGGCGACAGCCTCGACCTGCTGAGCTCGTCGGCGGGCCTCGTCGCGAAGGCGATGTTGCCGCGCGACCCGACCGGCGAAGTGACCGCGCTCGTCGACCAGCTCGACAGCGGCGCGCAGCCCGCGATGCGCGACGGCGTCTGGGCGTCGCGCGACGGCACGCGCGCGGTGCTGGTCGTGCAGACGGCCGCCGCCGGTTCCGACACCGACGCGCAGGCGCGCGCGATCGACGCGGTGCGCCGCGCGTTCTCCGCCGCGACGCAGACGCTGCCGAACCGCGCCGCGTACACGCTCGCGATGACCGGCCCCGGCGTGTTCTCGGTCGACACGCGCGACACGATCCGGCACGACGTCGAGCGGCTGTCGACGGCGAGCGTCGTGCTGATCGTCGCGCTGCTGCTGACGCTGTACCGCTCGCCGCGCACGCTCGCGCTGGGGCTGCTGCCGGTGCTGACGGGCATCGCGGCCGGCATCGCGACGGTCAGCGTCGCGTTCGGCACGGTCCATGGCCTGACGCTCGGCTTCGGCACGACGCTGATCGGCGAAGCCGTCGACTATTCGATCTACCTGTTCGTGCAATCGGCGCAGGTCGGCGCGCGCGGCACCGCGCGGCCTGCCGACGCGACGCGCGCATGGGTCGCCGCGTACTGGCCGACGATCCGGCTCGGCGTGCTGACGTCCGTATGCGGCTTCGCGTCGATGCTGTTCTCCGGTTTTCCGGGCCTCGTGCAGCTCGGGCTGTACTCGATCGCCGGGCTGACGGCCGCCGCGCTCGTCACGCGCTTCGTGCTGCCTCACCTGCGCGGCGAGCACGTCGCGATTCGCGACGTGTCGCGCGTCGGCGCGGTGCTCGCGCGTGCGGCCGCCGCGGCGCCGCGGCTGCGCTGGCCGCTCGCCGTGCTCGTGCTCGCCGCGTGCGCGATGCTCGTGCTGCATCGCGACGGCCTGTGGAGCCGCGAGCTTGCGGCGCTGAGCCCCGTCCCCGCCCGCGCGCAGGCCCTCGACGCACGGCTGCGCGCCGATGTCGGCGCGCCGGACGTGCGCTACCTCGTCGTGATTTCCGCGCCGACCGAACAGGCCGCGCTCGAACGCGCGGAACAGGTCGCCGCGCAATTGCAGCCGCTCGTCGATCGCGGCACGCTCGCGGGCTTCGAAAGCCCCGCGCGCTACCTGCCGAGCGACACCGCGCAGCACGCGCGCCAGGCGAGCTTGCCGGACGCGGACGTGCTTGCCACGCGCATGCGTGCGGCCGTCGCGAACCAGCCGATCTCGGTGCGACCCGAGCTGTTCGCGCCGTTCATCGCCGATGTCGAGGCCGCACGTCACGCGTCGCCGATCACGCGCGCGGACCTGCGCGGCACGTCGATGGCGCTCGCCGTCGACGCGCTGCTGACCGAGCGCGCGGGCCGCTGGAACGCGATGCTGCCGCTGCGCGCGCCGGATGCCGCACGCTCAGCTTCGGCGGCGTCGGCGCCAGCGCTCGATGCAGCGCCGATCCGCGCAGCCGTCGCGCGCGCCGGCGTGCCGGATGCGCTGTTCGTCGACATGAAGGCCGAGGCCGACCGCCTGTACGTGAACTATGTTCACGAGGACATCCGGCTGTCGCTCGCGGGGTTCGCGGCGATCGCCGTGCTGCTGCTGATCGCGCTGGGCTCGCCACGCCGCGTCGTGCGCGCGCTCGCGCCGCTGGTCGCGGCCGTGCTGGTGGTGACGGCCGGCTTTGCGCTCGCCGGCGTGCCGCTGACCATCCTGCATCTCGTCGGGATGCTGCTGATCGTTGCGGTCGGCTCGAACTATGCGCTGTTCTTCTGCAAGCGCGACGACGCGCAACCGGTCACGCCGTACACGCTCGTGTCGCTGCTGATCGCGAACCTCGCGACGGTCGCCGGCTTCGGCCTGCTCGCGCTGTCGCGCGTGCCGCTGCTCGAAACCTTCGGGCTGACCGTCGGTCCTGGCGCGATGCTCGCGCTCGCGTTCGCCGCGATTCTCGCGCCGCGTGCCGCGGCGGCGAGCAGCGCGCGTTCCGACCTGACAGGAGGCCGCCCATGAACGCACCGTCGTCCATGCCACCGCGGCTGCCCGGCGACGCGCGCCGCTGGAAACCGACGCCGCTGATCGCGGGCACCGCGGCGCTGCACGCCGGTGCGCTCGCGGCCGTCGTCGCGCAACCGGCTGCGTGGCCGTGGGCCGCCGGCGGCGTGGTCGCGTCTCATCTCGCGCTGACTGCCGCCGGCCTGTGGCCACGCAGCGCGCTGCTGGGACCGAACTGGACACGCCTGCCGGCCGGCGCCGGCCGCCGGATCGCGCTGACGATCGACGACGGCCCGGACCCCGACGTCACGCCGCGCGTGCTCGACCTGCTCGATCGTCACGATGCGCGCGCGACGTTCTTCTGCATCGGCGATCTCGCGTGCCGCCATCCGAAGTGGATCGAAGCGATCGTCGCGCGCGGCCATGCGGTCGAGAACCACAGCCAGCGGCACCGGCATACGTTCTCGCTGTCGGGGCCCGCCGGGCTGCGGCGCGAAATCGCGGCCGCACAGCAGACGCTGACCGAGATCGCCGGCACGCGCCCGCAATTTTTCCGCGCACCGGCCGGCCTGCGCAATCCGTTTCTCGAGCCGGTGCTGTGCGAACTCGGGCTGCAGCTCGCCAGCTGGACGCGCCGCGGCTTCGACACGCGCGCGCGCGACGCGGACATCGTTGCGCGCCGCCTGCTCGACGGTCTTGCGCCGCGCGACATCCTGCTCGTGCACGACGGCCACGCGGCACGCGACGCGCGCGGCGAACCGGTCGTGCTCGACGTGCTGCCGGCGCTGCTGCGCGCAGCCGCCGATGCGCAGCTGCGCTGGACCACGCTGCGCGCCGCGCTCGCGCCCGAGCCGCCCGGCCAGCCGGGCACGCCGGCACCCCCGTTTGATAAAATCTGACCACGCCCGGCGCGCCCGCCAGCCCCGCTGCGGCGCCCGTTCCGGCCACCGGATACGACCCTCGTGAAACCTCTCCTGCTCTCGCACTTCACCGCCACCAGTTGCATCGGCAGCGGCCTCGACGCGACCCTCGACGCGCTGCGCAACGCACGCGGCGGGCTCACGCCGTGCGACTTCGAACGCGCCGATCTCGACACCTGGATCGGCGCCGTGGACGGTGCCGATACGCATCCCGTGCGCACGGATCTCGCCGACTTCGACTGCCGCAACAACCGCCTCGCGCAACTCGGCCTCGTCCAGGACGACTTCGACGCGCGCGTCGCAGCGGCCGTGGCGCGCCATGGCGCCGCGCGCGTCGGCGTTTTCATCGGCACGAGCACGTCCGGCATCCTCGAAACCGAGCGCGCGTACGCGCAACGCGATCCGGCGAGCGGCGCGCTGCCCGCCGACTTCCGCTATGCGCACACGCACAACCCGTATTCGCCGGCCGCGTTCGTGCGCGCGTATTTCGGGCTGCGCGGGCCGGCGATGGCGATCTCGTCCGCGTGTTCATCCGGTGCGAAGGTGTTCGGTTCCGCACGCCGGATGATCGAAGCGGGGCTGATCGACGCGGCCGTCGTCGGCGGCGTCGATTCGCTGTGCCTGACGACGCTGTACGGCTTCAATTCGCTCGAACTGCTGTCGCGCCGGCCGTGTCGGCCGTTCGACGTCGCGCGCGACGGCATCTCGATCGGCGAAGCGGCTGCGTTCGCGCTGCTCGAACGCGTGCCGGATACATGCGCCGCGCTCGACGACGACGCGATCCTGCTGCTCGGCGTCGGCGAATCGAGCGATGCGCATCACATGTCGTCGCCGCATCCGGAAGGGCTCGGTGCCCGGCTCGCGATCGAACAGGCACTCGTGTCGGCCGGGCTCGCTGCAGGCGACATCGATTACGTGAACCTGCACGGCACCGCGACGCCCAGCAACGATGCCGCCGAAAGCCGCGCCGTGGGCGCGCTGCTCGTGCGCACGCCGTGCAGCTCGACCAAGGGGGCGACCGGCCACACGCTCGGTGCGGCCGGTGCGCTCGAAGCGGTCGTCGCCGCGCTCGCGCTTCGCGAGCAGTTCGTGCCGGCCGGCGTCAACACGACGCAGCCCGACCCGGCGCTGGCCGCCGACTACGTGCTCGCGAGCCGCGAGGCCCGCGTGCGTGCGGTCCTGTCGAATTCGTTCGGATTCGGCGGCACGAACTGCAGCCTGATCCTCGGCCGCGCCGAGCATGCCCGCCGCGGGGAGCCGACATGACCCTCACCGCCTTCATCGAAAGCGTCGGCCTCGTCGGGCCGGGACTGAACGACTGGCCGCACGCGGCCGACGTGCTCGCGGGCCGCGCGGCCTATGCGAGCGCGCGCACCGTGCTGCCGACACCCGCCAGCCTGCCGCCGGCGGAACGCCGCCGCACCGGCCCCGTCGTGCGCGTCGCGCTGGCGGTCGGCCTCGAGGCGGCAGCCGCGAGCGGGCGCGATGCCGCCACGCTCGCGACCGTGTTCAGCGCGTCCGGCGGCGACGGCCAGAACTGCCACGCGATCTGCGAGACCCTCGCCGGCGACGATCGTCACCTGTCGCCCACGCGCTTTCACAACTCCGTGCACAACGCGCCGGCCGGCTACTGGAGTATCGCGACCCGCGCGATGGCGACGTCGAACGTGCTGTGCGCGCACGACGGCAGCTTTGCCGCGGGCCTGCTGGAGAGCCTGTGCCAGGTCGTGGTCGATCGCGTGCCGAGCCTGCTGATCGCCTACGACACCGACTATCCGGAGCCGCTGCGTGCGGTGCGTCCGATCGTCGACGCGTTCGGCGTCGCGCTCGTGCTCGCACCTGGAGCGAGCGAACGCACGCTCGCGCGCATCGACGTGCAACTGACCGACGCACCGGCGACGACGCTCGCGAACCCCGAACTCGACGCGCTGCGCACCGGCAATCCGGCCGCGCGCGCACTGCCGCTGCTCGGCGCACTCGCCGCGCGGCGCACGGCGAGCGTCGTGCTCGACTATCTGGAAGATACGCGCGTGCAGGTCGATATCGCGTCGGCGAATCCCACGGAGGAGCACGCGCAATGACGACGCCCGTCTCGACGCCGATGCCTGCGCCGGCGACGGCCATCCTCGATCGCGCATGGATCGCAGCGCACATTCCGCACGACGGCGCGATGTGCTTGCTCGATCGCGTCGAAGCATGGGATGCCGCGCGGATCCGCTGCAGCGCGACGAGCCATCGCGATCCGCACAACCCGCTGCGCTCGCGCGGCCGGCTCGCATCGGTCTGCGGAATCGAATACGCGGCACAGGCGATGGCCGTGCATGGCGCGCTGGTCGGCACGCAACGCGCGCAGACGGAACCCGCGCGGCCGCGCGCCGGCTATCTGGCGAGCGTGCGCAACGTCGACGCGTTCGTCGATCGGCTCGACACGTTCGAGCTGCCGCTGATCGTCGACGCCGAGCGCATCGGCGGCGACGACCGCTCCGTTCTGTATGGCTTCACGCTGCGCTGCGGCGAGCGCGTGCTGCTCGCCGGCCGCGCCGCGGTGATGCTCGATGCATCGGCGGCCGGTGCATTCGTTCCGCCGCCTGCCGGCCGCTCGCCCCCCCTCCCCCGATGACTAGCCCCAAGGAAACCAGGTCGTGAAAGCACGTCAGTTCATTTGCACCGCGTTCGTTCTCGCGCTGATCAGCCCAATCGCGCACGCGGACATGTCGGAAGTGAAGCAGGACATCAAACGCGATTCGAAGGAAGCCGCGCACAAGACCGGCGAGGCCGCGCGCAGCTTCGGCCACGCGACCGCGAGCGCCGCGAAGACGGTCGGCCACGGCATCGCGCATGCGTCGCGCGAAGGCTGGGATGCCACCAAGCGCACGACGAAGCGGATCTTCCACAAGAACGATTCGGGCGAAGGCTCGGCGAAAAGCAGCGATTGAGCGCGGGCGCACCGCGCACCGCACATGAATGCGCGGGATGCGGCACGACGCGTGAACGCGCCGTTGCCGCGCCGCCGCCGTCAGCGCGCGCCGCTGCGCGTGCGACGCGCCGGCCCGCGCGCGAGGCACTTGCCGTACGCGACGAGCCAGCAATCGCGATGATCGAAGTTGCGCAGCAGCCGCGCGCGGCGCCGCTCGAGCCAGTGAAGCGCGATCGCCATCGTCAGCGCGACGGCCAGTGCCGAGCCGCCGATCGCGAGTCCCATCCAGGTGTCAGCCATGCCTCCTCCGGAATGCGAGGCCGGTGCGGCGCGCGTGCCGCGACGCGGCGGCCGTAGCGCGGGCGCACACGGCCCGCCGCGTGCGCGGCGAACCTGCGTCCGTGATCCGTCACCGCGCGCTTGGCGCGTCGCCCCGGCGCTGGATACAGCGGGAGCACGGCCCGGACGAGCGCGCGAACGCTGCCCGGGCCGCCGCGCGTCAGTGCATGTGCTGGCCGCCGTTGATCGCGATGTTGGAGCCCGTCACGAAGCCGGCCTCCTCCGAGCACAGAAACGCGATCAGCGCCGCGACTTCCTCGGGTCGACCGAGCCGTCCCGCCGGAATCTGCGGAAGGATCTTCGTATCGAGGATGTCCTGCGGGATCGCCGTCACCATCTTGGTCGCGAGATAGCCCGGCGATACCGTATTCACCGTCACGCCCTTGCGCGCGATCTCGAGCGCGAGCGATTTCGTGAAGCCGTGCATGCCGGCCTTCGCGGCCGCGTAGTTGGTCTGGCCGACCGAGCCCTTCGAGCCGTTGACCGACGAGATGTTGACGATGCGTCCCCAGCCCCGCTCGACCATGCCGTCGCAGACCGGCTTCGTCATGTTGAACACGGAATCGAGGTTGGTGCGGATCACCGCATCCCAGTTGACCTTGTCGAGCTTGCGCAGCGTCATGTCGCGCGTGATGCCCGCGTTGTTCACCAGGATGTCGACCGGGCCGACGTCCCGGACGATCTTGTCGATGCATTGCTGGCAGGAATCGTGGTCGGCCACGTCCACCGGATACGCATGGAATTCGCGGCCGGCCGCATGCATGTCCGTCAGCCAGCGATCGGCGCCCGCGTTGTTCGGCGAATACGTGACGACGACCCGGTGGCCCGCATCGTTCAACCGGATGCTGATCGCTTCGCCGAGGCCGCCCATTCCACCAGTCACAACTGCAATTCGCTTAGTCATCCTATGAATTACCGACAAAAAAGTAGTCAATGATGCGGAGCGACGGCATGGCACATGCTGTCGCCCCACCGCTGCGATGCGCTGGCGCCCGCGAGGCGGGCACGGCGCACCGGAACTTCACGCTTGTTGTTGGCTGCTTGTTCCGCGCGAAGGTTGCTGCGCACGCGGGCGGCGCTGCCCAGCGCCGCACGCGTGCAATATCGTCAGACCTGGCTCAATCGCGTTCGACCGCG
>NZ_JBSAXF010000056.1:0-12457 GCF_053427845.1 Burkholderia sp. AW49-1
AACGGCTCGCGCTTTTTTTTCGTCCGTGCGATTCGGCCGATTGCCGATGTGCGGTGTCGGCCGATCCGGCTGCTCGACGCCGGCTGCCTCAGTCGGAATCCGGCGAGCCGTCGAGCGCCATCGCTCCGTCAGGTCGTGCGATGAAAGATCGGCGTTTCAGGCGTCGGGTATTGCGCGTCACGGAACGTCTCGAGAATCACGCGATTGGTATCGCAGTACACCTGCCAGTAATTCTCCGGCTGCGTCGACGGACGCACGAACAGCAGCGGGCCTTCCGGCGTGAACTGCAGCACGCCGACGTCCGGCGCCGGCTGAGGCAGCACGTTCGGGATCTGCTGGATCTGCGACTTCAGGCGGTTGATCGCATCGACCGCGTCCACGCCGTTCGCGATCTTCGCGGTCAGGTCGACGCGGCGATGCGGCGTCGCGCTGTAGTTCGAGATGTTGTCCGAGAAGATCTTGTTGTTGCCGACGATCGTCACGATGTTGTCGGCGGTGATGATCGTCGTGCCGAACAGACCGAGCTCCTTCACCGTGCCGGTGACGCCGCCCGCGCTGACCACGTCGCCGATCTTGAACGGCCGCAGCACCTGCATGAACACGCCGGCCGCGAAGTGGGCGAGCAGGCCGCCCCAGGCGGTGCCGATCGCGAGGCCGAGGCCGGCGAGCAGCGCGGCGAACGACGTGGTCTGCACGCCGAAGATCTGCAGGATCGCGAGGATCAGCAGGATCGTCAGCAGCACGCTGACGACCGAGGTCAGATAGTCGGTGAGCGTCGGGTCGACCTTGCCGCTGCGGCGCACGACCTTGCCGAGCAGGCGCGTGGCGATGCGGATCGCCCAGCGGCCGACGAACCACAACACGATCGCGGCGAGGAGATTGAGGCCAAAGTCGAGGCCGCGGGTCATCAGGAATTGCTGGGCGGATTCCAGGTTCAGCATGAGGGCTCCAAGGCGGGTTTAAAGAATGGCCTGCGGCCGATATTCGTCGCACGGTTATAACCGACCTGTGAGACCGAGACAACCACCGCGCCTGCTTGGATGCCGGTATCGAAAACGCTTCAATCAGCGCGATGCACGCTGTTTGCCGAGACACGAGCATTGTTAAACCCGGAGTGCAATCCCGGTTAATTTCCGCTTATTGCCGAAGGATCGCGGATGCAGACTGAGCGGCCGGCCCGAGTCTGATCCGCTGCTGATCGGTTCGGTCAAGACCAGTATCGGACACGTCGAAACGGCACCGTCGAGGAAAAGGCCGCGCGCCTGCGGTTCTTCATCTGCTCGACGCACGAGCCCGGGCAGATCAGCCGGACGGTCGATGTGCTGGCCCGCCTGGCGGGGCGGGCGGCATGACGCCCGCCGCGGCACTCGCGCCGTCCTTCCAGGTGCCGCAAGCCGGTGCGTCGACGCCGTTTCGCGCCGCATGTGCGGACGATGCGGCGGCATGCGCGCCGCTCGTGTTTGCATCCGGCGCACGCGAATTCGGCTTCTTTCTCGGTGAAAGCGACGCGCGGTGCATCGCGTTCCTGCAACAGGCGTTCCGGTCGCGTCACGGCCGGTTCTCGTGGCGCAGGCATCGGGTCGCGGTCGGCGCCGACGGCACCGTGCATGCCGTGATGGCCATCCATGACGGGCGCCGGACGACGTTCACGTCGTATGGGTCCTGGCGTGCTTTTTCGGCGTGCGCCGCGCGATCGGCCAGCTGCTGCGCGGGCTGGTGCTCGAAACGGAGATTCCGGCGCCCAAGCGTACGCAGATCCTGATTGCGCATTGCGCGACGGACGAGCGACGACGCGGCACGGGCATCTTCACCGCACTGCTGCGCGACGCGCTCGAGAGCGGTGCGTTGCCGGACGACGACAGCCGTGACATCGTGCTCGACGTGCTGACCCGCAACGAGCGCACCCGCGCACTGTACGAGCGGCTCGGCTTTGTCGCGCTGACGCGGTCGCGTCAGCGTTCGCGACAGCTGCCGGCCGCGCTCGATTCGGTACGCATGCGGCTCACGCGTCGCGGCTGACGGCGCGCATTGTCAGTTGTGCCGTAGTCAAAACGGTGGGGCTGCATTTTCGCATCATTTGCGAACGCGGTTGCCGTTCGTGCGAGCAGCGAGACGACGACCGTGGCGTGACGATCCATCGAGATGACGTCAGCTGCCGAGCGGCAGCATCCGAATGATCGCGTCTACACACTCGGATGGACTGGCCTCGGCCGTCTTGATGTGTACTTCGGGCGACTGTGGTCGTTCATAGGGGGAATCGATGCCGGTGAACTGGCGAATGGCTCCTTGTCGGGCCATAGCATAGAGTCCTTTGGGATCGCGCGCCTCGGTTACATCCAAAGCGGCGTCGACAAAGACCTCGATAAACGTACCTGCGTCAAAGCGGGCACGAGCCTTGTCGCGTGCCTCCTGAAATGGCGAGATCAGAGCAGCGATGACGACGAATCCCGCATCTACGAGTAGCCTAGCTACCTCGGCGGTCCGGCGGATATTTTCATGACGATCTGCAACGCTGAATCCGAGATCCTGGTTCAGCCCCTCACGTAAGCGGTCGGCATCCAGCAGATAGGTGCGAAGTCCGCGTGCCTCGATTTGTTCTTTCAGCAGATTCGCCAGCGTCGATTTGCCGGCGCCGGAGATCCCGGTGAGCCACACCACAAAGGCCCGACTCTGGATTAAATCGACGCGTACGGATTCACGGTTCGGCGGCATGACGCGCGGCCGGTTTTTAGGATCTTGAGTCATTTCTGATTTGAAGTGCGATGTCGCGCGGTTACTCTGTTTTGACTTTTGTTGATAATTGTAGCGCGCCGGAAAGTTTGCAATCGATTCATTTGCCGGCGTATTTGTATCTCCGCATACGTTTGCTATGCTCGTTGAGGTCGTAAACCGTGCCAATGCGGCCTACTTGTGCCGCGGATTGAACGGCCGCTGCTGCACATCCGCCCCATGCGCGACGATCGCCGTGCTTTCGGGCACTTCCTCCCATGCGCCGCGCAGGTCGACGAGCGGCTCCGACACGATCATGAACGCGTCGTCGCCCGCTTCGACGATGCGCGGATTGTGCGGGTAAAGTTCGTGCAGATGCTTGAACGACGTGCTGTGGAACAGCGAGCGCGATTGCCGTTCGCTCGAGTAGCGCACAGCGATGATCCGATCGCCGTCCGTTGCGCAAATCGTCATGTTGAGCGGTTCGGCGACGCGGTATCGCGCGGCGGTTTCCTCGATCACGCCGACCATGCGTTCGAGCGCCGGCAGCGGCATCTGCTCGAGGCCGTAAGTCAACGCAAGACGGAACATCAGCTCGGAGTCGGTCGTCCCTTCGAGCGTAGCGAACAGCGCCGGGTCGACCTTCATCGTCAGGTCGCGGCGCAACTTGTGGAAATCGCGGATCAACCCGTTGTGCACGAACAGCCAGCGGCCATGGCGGAACGGGTGACAGTTGGTTTCCTGGACGGGCGTATCGGTTGCCGCACGGATGTGCGCGATGAACATCCGCGAGCGGATCGCGCGCGCGGCTTCGCGCAGGTTGCGGTCGTTCCATGCGGGATGCACCGAGCGGTAGCGGAACGGCAGTTCATCGGGGTCGCCGTACCAGCCGATGCCGAACCCGTCGCCGTTGGTGGTCGTGGTGCCCAGTTCCGAATGCAGGCTCTGGTCGATCAGCGAATGCTTCGCGCGAAACAGTACGGTCTCGAGATGGATCGGATTACCCGTATAGGCGAGCCAGCGGCACATGGAGCGCTCCTTCGCGATGAATCCTCTCGCGCATGGTAGCCGACTTCGCGGCGCCGCCATACGAGGCTGCCCCGTGCTCGCCGATTGGCAGTCTGCACCGGGCGATCGTCGATGAAGGATGCGGCGGGTGCCGCATCCTTCGTGCATGCGTCAGTCGCCGAGCGCGTCCATCACGCGGGCGGAGTAGACGAGCGCCGCGCCCGCATTCAGTGCGATCGCGACGCCGAGCGCTTCGGCCACTTCCTCCTTGGTCGCACCATGCTTCGCGGCTTCAGCCGTGTGCACGGCGATACAGCCATCGCAGCGCGTCGTGACGGCCACCGCGAGCGCGATCAGTTCGCGCGTCTTCGCGTCGAGATGACCCGTCTTGGCACCGGCCCCGGACAGCGCCTTGTAGCCGGCCAGTGTGTCGGGCGAGAGCTTCGCGATTTCGCCGATGCGCGTCGTGAGTTCCTTCCGGTATTCGTTCCAGTTCAGCATGATGCGTCCTTTCGAGAAGAAGTGGATCGGGCGGCGGATGCCGCGATCTCGGGCGATGCAGCACTTATTCTGATCGCTCACGCTGAGGGTTTCGATACGCTAGAGTGTCAATTTTTAGCGCAAACGTCTCATGGACGCGTTAAGCCAACTGTTGTCGCTGGGTCGCAGTCATGTCGAACTCGACGTGCGCTGCCTGCTCGAAGGCCCGTTCGCGATGCCGCACGATCCGTTGCCGCCCGGCGAGGCGGCGTTTCACCTGCTGCTGTCCGGTACGTGCCAGCTGCGCACGGCCGACGGGCGTACGCTGCGGCTGTCCGATGGCGATTTCGTGCTGTTGCCGGCGGGGGACGCGCACGACTTGTCTGATGTCGAGGGCGGCGGTGTGCGGTCGGTCGCGTCGCTGCGTGAACCAGGCGCGGCCGGCGGTGCAGTGCTACCGGTCAAGTCGAATCGCGATCCCGCGGCCCCGGCCGATGCAAGTGTCGACCTGCTCTGCGGGCGTTTCGTCTACGCGCGCGGTGCCGGTGATTTGTTGATGCGCACGCTGCCGCGCGTGCTGCATGTCGGGTTGCGCGAGGCGTCGGGGCCGGCGTCGCTGCAACTGCTGACGAGCGTGCTGCGCGCGGAGGCATCGAACGCGCAGCCGGGTGCGCGTGCGATCGTGAATGCGCTCGGACAGGCGCTGCTTGCTTACGCGTTACGCGCGTACGGCCGCGATGCGCGCGTGCCGGCCGGCTGGCTCGCGCTGGCCGCCGACGCGCGGCTCGGCCCATCGGTGCAGGCCGTGCTGCAGGCGCCGGCGCAATCGTGGACGGTCGAATCGCTTGGCGCGGCGTCCGCGATGTCCCGTGCGACCTATGCGCGGCATTTCCGAGCGAAGGCGGGGATGAGCGTCGGCGCGTTCGTCGCACGGATCCGGATGATGCATGCATGCGCGCTGCTTCAGGATACGCAGCGCGGCCAGGCTGAAATCGGGCAGGCGGTCGGCTATCAGTCGGAGGCGGCGTTCGGCAAGGCGTTTCGCGCGGTGCTCGGCACGACGCCGGGGCGCTGGCGGCGCGCGCAGCGCGGCACGTGAGGGTTGCCCGCGGGATCGTCGTGCTCGACGACGAACCGTTGGCGAAAAACGAGGAGGGGAGAAGTGGCTGCCTGCCGTGGCGCATACCTGCTTGCGCGGCAGCAACAATGAAAAAGGGGCTTCCGGTTTCCCGGAAGCCCCTTCTTGACATCTTGGTAGGCCGTGCGTGACTCGAACACGCGACCAACGGATTAAAAGTCCGCTGCTCTACCAACTGAGCTAACGACCCAAAGAGCAAAAAATTATAGCGGCGGATCGCTGGTCTGTCAACAACCCGTCATCATGATTTATTTGATGCTTTCGATCTTGCCCTGTGCCGTCTGCGCAGCGTTCGATCCGGCGTATTGCGACACGACCTGCTCGAACGTCTTCTTCGCGGCCGCCTTCTGGCCTTGCTCGAGCTGGTTCGTACCGATCGCGACGAGCGCGTCGGCCGCGCGCGGATGCTGCGGATACTTGCTCACGATCGCTTGCCACGTCGCGGTCGAGCCGCGGTAGTCGCGTAGCGCGTATTGCGCGTTGCCGAGCCAGTACTGCGCGGTCGGCTGGTACGGGCTCTGCGGATACTTCGCGATGAAACTGCGAAACGACGCGGCGGCGGCCTTGAAGTTGCCGTTGCGGAATTGCTGCTGCGCCGCGCTGAGCGCATCCGTTTCACCCGGCTGCACGGTGCCTTCGACACCATCGATCGTCGCCTGTTGCGGCTCGAACTTCTTGAGCCGCGCGTCGAGATCCTGGTAGTACTCCTTCTGCTGCCGCTCGAGCGTCGTCAGCCGGTTCGTCAGATCTTCGTTCTCGCCGCGCAGCGTCGCGACCTGCTGGTTCAGCTGGTCGATACGGCCGGATTGATCGAGGATCGTACGCTGGGCGGCCGACAACTGGCTGGACAGGTTGTCGCTCTTGCTGCGCAGATCGAGCACGGCGCGGCGCGCCTCGTTGTCGTCGAACATGCCGGCGTGCGCCGGCGCGGCCGACCACGCCGCGCCGACGACGCAGATTGCTGCGGTGATCCGCAGCCAGGATACACGGTGCGTCATACGGCAACTCTTCCGTTACTTACTGTTGGTAGACGAGGTCGGCGCGACGGTTCTGCGCCCACGATGCTTCGTCGTGACCCGATGCTTGCGGCTTTTCCTTGCCGAGGCTCACGGCTTCCATCTGCGAGTCGTTCACGCCGAGCAGTGCCATCGCGCGGCGCACAGCTTCCGCACGCTTCTGGCCCAGCGCGAGGTTGTACTCGCTCGTGCCGCGTTCGTCGGTGTTGCCCTGGATCAGCACGTGGCGCTGCGGGTGGCTCTTCAGGTACTGCGCGTGTTGCTGCAGCAGCGGCTGGTACTCGTCCTTCACCGAATAGCTGTCGAAGTCGAAGTAGATGCTGCGCTTCGCGAGCGGGCTGTTCGGATCGTTCAGCGGATCGACGTTCACTTGTGCGACGTTGTCGGCGCTCGGTTGCGTGCTCATCGCGCCCGCGTTGGCCTTGTCGTCGAGCTTCACGCCCGACTTGCACGCTGCGAGCGCGCTGATCATCATCACGGCCAGGGCCAGACGAGCTTTGTTCGACATCATGGTTACTCTCCTTGTGGTCATTGCATGAAGGGCCCCCACGACGGCTCACGAACTGAGCCGCCCTGGACGGACAGGATCTGCGGCGGCGCGCTGCCGTCGGAGGGCACTGCTGCCAGCACGTTGCGACCACCCGACTGGGTAGCGTAAAGAAGGTACTGGCCGTTTGCCGCGAAGCTCGGCGATTCGTCGCGATTGGTATTCGTGATGGCGTTCGCCGCGCCGGTTTGCAGATCCTGAACGTACAGCTTGAACCCCCCACCCGTGCGGGAGATGTAGGCGAGCAGCTTGCCGTCCGGGCTGATGCGCGGGCTGGTGTTGTAGCTGCCGGTGAAGGTCACGCGTTGCGCGGAGCCGGCGCTTTCGCCTTGCGCGGGCATCCGGTAGATCTGCGGCGCGCCGCCGCGATCGCTCGTGAAATAGATCCAGCGGCCGTCCGGCGAGTAGAACGGCTCGGTATCGATCGAGCTGCTCTGCGTGAGCCGGCGCAGACCGCCGCCGTTCGCGTTGACCGTGTAGATTTGCGTGTTGCCCGTCAGCGACAGCGCAACGGCCAGCGTGTTGCTGTCCGGCGACCACGCCGGCGCACTGTTGTTGCCCTTCTGGTCGGAGACCATGTAGCGGCGGCCGGTCGGCAGGTCGTGGATGTAGACGATCGGCTTCTTGCGCTCGAACGACACGTACGCGACCTTCGTCCCGCTCGGCGACCACGCCGGCGAGATGATCGGCTCGGTGCTCGACAGCGCGATGCGTGCGTTCTGGCCGTCCGAGTCCGAGATCTGCAACTGGTACCGGTTGCCCGTCTTGATCACGTACGACAGACGCGTGGCGAACACGCCGCGCACGCCGAGCAGCTTCTGGTAGATGTAGTCGGCGATCTTGTGGCCGGCCGTGCGCAGCGTGTTGTCGTTCGCCGTCAGCGACAGGCCGCCGAGGCTTTGCTGCTTCACGGTGTCGTACAGGATGAAGTTCACCTTGTACTGGCCGTTGGCTTCGCGGTTCACGCTGCCGGCGACGAACGCGTTCGCGCCCTTGGCCTTCCATGCGCCGAGATCGACCGATGCGGTCTCGGGCACGGGCGTGCTGCCCGCGTCGATATTGGTGAATTTGCCGCTACGGGCGAGGTCGGCGCGGACGATCGACGTGACCTGCTGCGGCAGGCCCGCCTCGTTCGCGAAGTTCGCGGTGGCGATGGGGAACTGGGTCGAACCGACGCCGGTGATCAGCACGTTGACCTGCGCGTTAGCGGCGCCGCCGGCCGCAATCAGACACGAGGCCACGAGTGCCCTGAAACCTAGTTTCGTCATCAAACTCATGCTTCTTGCTTCCCATGTGACTTGGATCGCTGCGCAACCGCAGAGACAGTAAAAATACCCGATTCGTTCCCGTCCGGCAGCGACGCACGGAGTGTAAGCGCATTTGCGATCACTCCGCCGCCTTGAAGGTAATCGTAATGTCGGACGGGGTACGACCGTTAGAATCGGGCGGCAATGGGACCGACGCCTGAATCGCATTGACCACGGCTTGATCCCACCCCGAATTTCCGCTCGAACGGCGGATCGAAACGCTCAGCACGTCGCCCGACGGCGTGCAGCGGATTGCGACGACCGTCGTCAGGCCCGCGCGCTCGCCGCCCCAGACGATGTTCGGCTTCACGCGGCGACGCACCTTGTCGGGATAGCCGGGCGACGCGGCATTGCCGCCGGAGCCGGTCCCGGTACCGCTTTTCGCGAGGCCTTCGCCGCCGCCTTCGCCAGCCCCGGACATGCCTTGCATCTGCGCGAGACGCGCACTGCGCTCACGGTCGAGCTTCGCCTTCGCCGCCGCGTCGGCCTTCGCGCGCGCCGTCGCTTCGGCCTTCGCCTTGGCCTGGGCTTCAGCCTTCGCCTTCGCAGCCGCGTCGGCCTTGGCCTTCGCCGCTTGCTGCGCTTCAAGCTGCGCCTGCTTCTGTTGCTGCAGTTTCTGCTGCTGGAGTTTTTGCTGTTCGAGCTTCTGTTGCTCCACGAGCTGTTGTTGCTTGAGCTTGTCCGCCTGCTTCTGCTTTTCGCGCTCGGCGGCCTTCTGCGCGGCGAGGGCGGCAGCCTGCTGGGCCGCCAACTGCTCGCGCCGCGCTTCTTCTTGCTGGGCCTTCAGTTGCTGCGCGCGGCGCTCCTGCTCGAGCAGCGCTTCGCGCGCGGCCGCTTCCTGTTGCCGTTTCTTCTGCTGCAACGCGATGTCCGCCTGCTCGTCCCGCACCGGGGGAGGGGGCGGTGCGAGCTTCGCGGGCGGCGTCGGTGTGACGACGGGCCGCGGCGCGGGTACGTCGGGCACCTCGGTCCACAGTTCGGCTTCCGCGCCGGCCGGCGTGCTGTTCTGCCATTGCACGCCGTGATAGAGGAACAACGCGAGCAGCACGTGCATCAGCGCGGCGAGCGCGAACGCGCGCCAGGTGCCGCGTTCGCGAGGCGGCTGAGACGGATAGGCGTTGCCGCGCGTGGATTGCTGCCGGTTCATTGCGATTTGACGAGGAGGCCGACGCGCTTGACGCCACGCGCCTTCAGGTCCGACATCACGGTCATGACGGCATCGTACTGCACGGTCTTGTCGGCCGCGATCACGACGGGCTGGTCGGGATGGTCAGCCTGCCGGGCCAAGATGAAGCTGTCGAGCTCGGCCTTGGTCATCGTGTCTTCCTGCGTCGCGCCGGAGTCGCCCTTGTACTTGACGCTCATCGTGCGGTCGGCCTTGATGTTGACGACGACCGGCGGCGTCTGTTCCTGGGGGGCGGCATTGCCGACGGTCGGCAGATTGATGATCGACGGGGCGACGAGCGGTGCCGTGACCATGAAGATCACGAGCAGCACCAGCATCACGTCGATGTACGGCACGACGTTGATGTCGGCCATCGCGCGGCGCGAGCGGCCGCCGCGCATGCTGGATCGAATGGGACTTCCTGCCATGGCGCGCTCCTTACTGGGCCTGACGCTGCAGGATGTTCGAGAATTCTTCGATGAAGGTCTCGAAGCGGATCGCGAGGCGGTCAATGTCGTGCGCGTAGCGGTTGTACGCAACCACCGCCGGAATCGCGGCGAACAGACCGATCGCGGTGGCGACGAGCGCCTCGGCGATGCCCGGTGCGACGTTCGCAAGCGTTGCCTGCTGCACGTTCGCCAGGCCGCGGAACGAGTTCATGATCCCCCAGACGGTGCCGAACAGACCGATGTACGGACTAACCGAGCCGACCGACGCGAGGAACGCGAGGTTCGCTTCGAGCACGTCCATTTCGCGCTGGAACGACGCGCGCATCGCACGGCGCGCGCCGTCGAGCACGAGGCCCGGGTCGCTGATGCGCTTTTCCTTCGCCTTCAGGAATTCACGCATCCCCGATTCGAAGATCCGCTCGAGCGCGCCGATCGTGTGGCGATTGTTGGCCGCGCTTTGATAAAGCGCCTGGAGGTCGCCGCCCGACCAGAAATCCCTTTCGAAGCGTTCGGTCTGCGCGCGTGCGCGGCGGATCGCGAACCACTTGCGGAAGATGAAGGTCCACGACATCAGCGACAGGAGCAGAAGCAGCCCCATCACGGCCTGGGCCAGCACGCTCGCATTGAGGACGAGGGAAATGATCGACAGGTCTTGAGAAGTGTTCATAGAGGTTTGAGTAACGTCCCTTCGGGGGTGTCCGGCGAGGGGGCACGGTATGCGTGTGGCGCGGCGCGCCGGCCTGGCCTGGCGCCGAACCTTGCTTAGTATCGATTCAGGAAGGCAAGTTCATAGGTTTTGTCTAAACGGTGCTCATCCGAGCTTCGTTGACAATACAGTCTGCCCGGCGTCGATGACGGGCCCGCGTTGCAGCGCGTCGAGCACGACCGGCGGGATTGCCGCGGGCCGGATGCCGGTTCGGTCGACGCAGCCGAGGCGGATGTGTCCGGCGACGAGCAGCGTGTCGCCACGCCAGGCTTCCTGCGTGAATTCGACGGATGCGCGGCCGATGCGTCCGGGCCGGCTCGTGATCGTCAGCGTGTCGTCGAGTCGCGCCGGTGCGCGGTAGTCGAGCGAGGTGCTGCGGACGATGAAGATCGCGCCCGTGTCGTCGGCGAGCCGACGCTGGTCGATGCCGCACGCGCGCAGCCATTCGGTGCGGGCGCGCTCGAAGAATTTCAGGTAGTTGGCATAGAAGACGATGCCGCCTGCGTCGGTGTCCTCGTAGTACACGCGTACCGGCCAGGTGAAGCCGAACTGCGCGTCCGGGGAGCGGGTAGGCTGAGTCATGGCGCGCATTTTACCGGAAGGCCGAGGCCCGATTCGTAACCGATTCGTAACGGAATGTAGTACGTCGTAGCACGCCGCGGGCCGGCCGGAACCGGGCCCGCGGCCGCGCCGCCGTGTCAGCCGCGATGGATCGTGAGGCCGGCCGGGGCTTGGGCGACCGGCATCATTTCGATCGTGTTGATGTTGACGTGCGCGGGGCGCGTCGCGATCCAGTAGATCGTGTCGGCGATGTCCTCGGCCGTGAGCGGCTGGACGTTCTGGTAGACGTTCGCCGCCTTCGCATCGTCGCCGCGGAAGCGGACGTTCGAGAATTCCGTGCCGCCGCACAAGCCCGGCTCGATATCGGTGACGCGCAACGGCGTGCCGATCAGGTCGGCGCGCAAGTTCAGGCTGAATTGTCGGACGAAAGCCTTGGTCGCACCATATACGTTCCCGCCCGGATACGGATAGGTGCCGGCCACCGAACCCAGGTTGAAGATGTGACCGCGCCCGCGCGCGATCATGCCGGGCAGCAGCGCATGGGTGACGGTCACGAGGCCCGAGCAGTTCGTGTCGATCATGGTCTGCCACTCGTCGAGGCTGGCCTTGTGCGCCGGCTCGACGCCGAGCGCGAGACCGGCGTTGTTGACGAGCACGTCGAGCGCCGCGAATTCGGCAGGAAGGGCGGCCGGCACGGCTTCGACGGCGGCGCGGTCGCGCACGTCGAGCTCGAACGGCAGCAGTGCGTCGCCGAGCTCGGCCGCGAGCGCATCGAGACGATCCTTGCGGCGCGCGGTTGCGACGACACGGTGGCCGCCCTTGACGAAGGCACGGGCGATGGCGGCGCCGAAGCCGGCGGACGCGCCTGTGACGAACACGATCATTGCTGCTCCTGGTCGGTAACAAAGTAGCGGATGGAATTTCGCAAGCCTACTGAGATTGCGGCACCGCGGCAAGGCGCCAAAGCGCGTCGGCACGGGCGCGTAACGTCTGGCCCTTATTATTTCCGGGCTAATGTCGCGCGGTTGCCTATTCATGACGCATCCAATACACTAACGCGCTCATCACCCCTGCGTGACTGGCGATAGAACCCTTCGGGTTCAAGGTGGAGCATCCCACCGTGAAGCGCGGGGCGCCGTTTTTGCCGTTCGCCTGGGCAGCCGTTGTGCGCCGTCGCGTGCATCGCCGGTGGCTGTCCTGCCTCGCGTCATACGGATTCTTCCGCCACGTCGGGCTGGTTCCGCCAGCAGCGCAATGTACTCGGCCACTCCGGTCAACCTGTACACACTTAACGGAAACCGTATGTTTGACAGAGCCCAAAGCACCATCGCGAACGTCGATCCCGAAATCTTTGCAGCGATCGAGCAGGAA
>NZ_JBSAXF010000057.1:0-11811 GCF_053427845.1 Burkholderia sp. AW49-1
CAGCAGGGCCATCGCCAATGGATGCAATCATCTGTTGGCGGGGCTTGTGATCCGATAACCGCAAGGAGCAGAACATGCGACAGTACTTCCCGGCAAGACTGCACGACTGGCGAACGAAGCGCGGCTTCACGCTTCTGGAATTGCTGGTGGTTCTGCTGATCATCGCGCTGCTGGCCGGATACGTAGGGCCCAAACTGTTCTCGCAAGTCGATTCGGCCAAAGTGAAATCGGCACAGGCGCAGATGAAGACGCTTGCGGACGCACTCAGCCAATATCGGCTCGATACCGGACACTATCCGAGCGAGCAGGACGGATTGCATGCACTGACTCAGAAGCCGGCCGATGAGACAAACTGGCATGGCCCGTATCTGGCGAGAGCGGTACCGGACGATCCATGGGGGCATCCGTATGTCTGGAAGAATCCCGGCACGAATCATGAAGTCGAAATCCTGACTTACGGGAAGAGCGGTCGGGCGGGCGACAAGAACGAGATCGTATTCGGCTTCTGACCAGGGCGATACCATGAACTTCGTCACGATCGAACGCATGCGGGCCCATCTCCTGACCGGTGCACTCTGGTCGCTTTTGGCGGCGAATGCACAAGCGACCTGCTGGGAATTGGCCGGGGAGCGTTACCACATCGATCCGCTGCTGCTGTATTCGATCGCGAAAGTCGAATCGAATCTGCAACTGAATGCGCGCCACGTGAATCGCGACGGTTCTTACGATATCGGGCTGATGCAGATCAACAGCAGGCAACTGGTGCGGCTGGCCGCCTATGGCATCACCGAATCCAGACTGCAAACCGAGCCCTGCACGGCCGTGATGACGGGCGCATGGATTCTCGGCGGATTCGTGCAGCGGATGGGCTATGGCTGGCAAGCGGTCGGCGCTTACAACGCAGGTGGCGCGGCATCGCGCGAAGCGTTGCGGGTCAGCTACGCGACGAAGGTCTGGCGGTACTATCAGGCATTGTCGGTCTTGAGACAACAGAAGCAGAATACCGATGCGTTGGCGGCTCATTCTTATGCGGCGGATCAGTAGATGTCCGAATTCGAAGTCCGGATCTTGCGTGAAGGGAAGCTGGAGAGCATGCGCCTTCAGGCCGACGATGCCGCGGAGGTGCGCAACCGGTTGCGTTCCGAAGGCATGCGCGTGCTGTCGGTTCGTCCGTCCCGCCGTGTCGACTTGCGGCTACCGTCGCGCAAATCGAGGTTCGAGCTCGGTCTTTTCATTCACGAACTGAATGTGCTGCTGAATGCGGGGCTGGTGCTCGTCGAGGCTGTCGAGGCGTTGCGCGACAAGGCACCGGCAGGGATCAACCGGGATGTGCTCGTCAAGCTGACGTCGGCGATGTACCAGGGCCAGTCGTTCTCGAAGGCGCTCGATCAGCAGCCGGAAGTCTTTCCGTCGCTTCTCGTGGCAACGGCCGCGTCGTCGGAACAGAGCGGCCAGCTCGGCGTTGCGTTGCAACGTTACCGGCAATACGAGGCGCACATCGAAACGATCCGCAAACGCGTGCGAAGCGCGTTGATGTATCCGGTGATCGTGATGAGCATCGGCACGATCATCTTGCTGTTCATGATGTTTTTCGTGGTACCCCGCTTTGCGTCGGTTTTCGACTCCGTCAGCAAGCTGCCCGCCAGCGGACGTTTCATGGTCTGGTGGGGCGCGCAGGTCGACACGCGCGGCCTCGAAATCGGCATCGGCATGGCCGCTTTCGTGATCGTGGCGGCTGTCGTGATCCGCACGAAGGCGTTTAAGGCCGCGGCGACCAACCTGCTCTGGCGGATTCCGCAGTTGCGGGAGCAGCGCACGCTGTTCGTGCTGACCCGCTTCTACCGGACCCTGGGTATGTTGATGATGGGTGGCATGGCCGTCGTCCCGTCGATCGAACTGGCGGGCGGCGTGCTGCCGAACGATTATGCGCCGCGTCTGTCCCGTTCGATCGGTGCGATCAGGGAAGGTATCGCGATGTCGACGGTATTCGCGCAGCATGCGCTGACGACACCGGTTGCCGAGCGCCTGTTGCGCGTCGGCGAGCAAAGCGGCGAGCTCGCCGCGATGTGCGAGCGGATCGCGCAGTTTCACGACGATGCGCTGGAACGTGCGATCGAGACGTTCAGCAAGGTATTCGGGCCGGTGCTGATGCTGATCGTCGGCGGGCTGATCGGCATTGTGGTGTTCCTGCTGTACATGCCGATTTTTGAATTGGCGGGCAGCATTTCGGGGTAAGCGCCATGAACGAACTGGCGAAGGCGTGGTATCAGGAAGCGCAACGCAAGGGCACGAGCCTGGATGCGCATCTGGTCGACGTGCTGGGTAGCAATCCGTCGTTGTTGCCGCAGGTCGCCGAGGTGTATGGATTGATCGCACTCGAGCCGGTGCAACTCGACGGCCACGCGAATTTCGACAGGCTCGGCCTGGCGGAAGCGCTGGCCTGGGGCGTGCTGCCTGTCCGGATCGGCGAACGGGACTATCTCGTGATCGACGATCCGCACGCGATGACCACGCGCAACTGGTGTCAGACAAACCCGGTCGCGCGGCGCTTCATTCCGGCAATGAGCCTGCCGGGTGTGGTGCGACGGCAATTGCAAGGTGCGGAAGGCGGCCAACGGATGCTCGAGCAGTTCGACGGCGACGCGGGTGTCGTGTCCGTCGGCGAGGGCGAGCCGGAAATTTCGCTGACGACGATTTCGCAGGAAGCCAGCACCGTGGTGCGCCTGGTTGATTCGATGCTGATCGATGCGTTGGGCATCGGTGCCAGCGACGTCCATGTCGAAAGCGTACCCGAGGGGCTGGTCATCAAATACCGGATCGACGGCGTGCTCCAGCAGGTCGGCAAGGCGGCCGGGACGGACACTGCGGAACAGACGCTGTCGCGCCTGAAGGTGTTGTCGGAGCTCGACATCAGCGAGCGGCGCGTGCCGCAGGATGGTCGCTTCAAGGCACGCATCCAGGGCCGCAACGTCGATTTTCGGGTGTCGATCATGCCGAGCATTCATGGCGAGGACGCCGTACTGCGCGTGCTCGACAAAACGCAGCGCGGCCAGTCGCTGACGCTGGACGCGCTCGGTCTGGAAGAGGATGTCAAATCGCGCATCCGGGTATTGGTCGGCGAGCCTTACGGGATGGTGCTCGTGACCGGGCCGACCGGTAGCGGCAAGTCGACGACGCTTTATGCCGCGTTGTCGGAAACCCATACCGGCGAGAAGAAGATCATCACGATCGAGGATCCGGTCGAATACGAGTTGCCGGGTATCCTGCAGATTCCCGTCAACGAGAAGAAGGGGCTCACATTTGCGCGCGGGCTGCGTTCGATTCTGCGTCACGATCCGGATACGATCCTCGTGGGCGAGATCCGCGACAGCGAGACCGCGACGATCGCCGTGCAGGCTGCCCTGACCGGCCACCTCGTGTTGTCGTCGGTGCATACGAATACCGCATTCAGCGTGCTGGAGCGCTTCCTGTACATGGGCGTCGAGCCCGCGAGCTTCGTCGAGGCATTGCAGGGGGTGGTGTCGCAGCGGCTGATCCGCCGCGTCTGCAAGGATTGCGCGGTGGAGGCGCCGCCCGATCCGGAATTGTCGCGCGAGGCGGGACTGACGCCGGACCAGATCGCCGACGGGCGCTTCCGGACTGGGAAGGGCTGTTCCGCCTGCCGGGGAACGGGATATGCCGGGCGCATTGCGCTCGCGGAAGTGCTGGCGGTCGACGATGCGTTGAAGAAGGGCTTGTTGGAACGCGCATCGGCGGCCGAGCTCAGGAAAATCGCGATGGCATCCGGACACGTATTCATGCGCGACATCGCTTTGAGGAATGCGGTGAAAGGGATCACGACACTGCAGGAGATCCATCGTGTTATTCCACTCCATTGATCATCTGCTGAGACTGAGTGGCGATGGCGCCGAGCTGGTCGCCAGACCGGGCCGCGCGCCCGCCGATGGCGGCCGTCACCGGCATCGGGACGGCACGGTCCTGGAGGCGCTCGCGCATGTGCTGGACGATGCGCAACCGCGACGCGCGATCGGCACCGGTGGCGTGGCCGTTCTACTCGGGTTTCCGCATATACGCGTGATTGCATTGCCGTGGCAGGATTGGGTCGTCCGGCCTTCGGACTTCGACGGCTTCGCGCGCGAAATGTTTGTCGAGCAATACGGCGCGGAATCCGGACAGTGGGAGATCTCGGTCGAACAGGCTGCGTACGGCCGGGCCCGGATGGCCGTTGCCGTGGATCCGGGGTTTCTCGACGAGATCTCCGCCATCCTGAAGACGTCGCGTTTGCGCATGATGACGTGTCGCCCGCTGATTCTCGAAGCCGAGCGGCGCTACCGGAAACGACTGCCCGACAATTGCCTGTTCTCGCTGGCCGAACCGGCATCGGTCAGTTGCCTGGACCGCTCCGACGGAGCATGGCGTCAGGCCGTTACGCTGAGCCGCCCGGCACGGATGCCGTTGGAAGAGACCCTGAACGCCGCGCAGATGATGGCAGGCGTTCTCCACGCGAGGACGCTGGTGGTATCGGATGACGCACCCGAAGGAGACACCTTGCCGGATCAGCCGGTCGAGTGGCTGGGCAGTGTGCATCCGTGGCTCGACCCGAGGACGCCATGAAGCATGCCTGGTTCCGCCCGCGCGTGACGCTCGATCTGGTCCGTTCGGCTCCGTCACGATCCTGGCTGATCGTCGTGCTTTGGCTGGTCGCGCTGTTGATCGGTCTGGTCGTTTGGCGCGACTGGATGCTGCTCAAGCAGGAAGACGAACAGGTTGATTTGCAGGAACAACGCCTGGCGGCATTGAGCGCGCAGCAGGAGCGGGCGATGCAGCGCAAGCTGGGGCCGACCCCGGAGCAGGTGCGGCTGCGCGCGATGTTCGTGCCGCGCCCCGTGGGCGCACCGATCCTGCTGGACCGGATCGGGCAGGCGATGACGCCGGATATCGCGTTGCTCAGGATCGATGTAGACGTGCCGAACCAGGCGGCCACGCTTGACCTGGAAGCGAGGAGTGCGCTGTACGCGCTGAGTTATGTGCAGACGCTCGACGCGCAGCCCGGTGTCAGCGCCACGATCAGAAAAACCGCCCGCAAGGCGGCCGATCCGCAAAATCCGGTGACGGCGACGTTGGCGATCACGATGTTCAGGGAGCCGCTGTGAACATCCCGGCGATCTCCCCGCGGTCGATCGGTGTGCGATCCAGGTGGGCGCTGGCCCGCGTGGAACAGGCGCTCGGTGTGTCGGGCAAGCTGGCGTTCGTGGTGATCGTCGCTGCGCTGGTGGTCAGGCAATGGTTCGTCATGCCGACGAGTCAACTGATCCGGCAGCGCCATGACGAGGCGGTGGCCACGATCGAGGAGCTCAGGCACACGCGGCTGAATCATGGCGACGCGAACACGGAACCGGCGCCATGGGAGCTGCCGAGCGCGAAAGACTTCACGCCCCGCGTGATCGAGATCGTCTCGTTGTTAAGAGATGCGGGCTTTGCGGTTCAGGACGCCACCTTCAGTCAGGCGCGGGTCAACAAGATGCCGCTCGAGCAGCTCAACATGGAGGTGCCGCTGGCCGGCGACTATCCCGGTATCCGACAGGCAGTCGCCAGGCTCGATGCGCTGCCGGGATGTCGCGTGGACCGCATTCTGGTCGAACGGAAATCGATCACCGAGAATCGCGTCCAGATCCGTCTCAAGCTCAGGTTGATCGGGGTGACTGAATGAAGCTTCCTCGTTATCTGCAGATTCTGCTCGGATTGACGGTGCTCGCCTGCGGGTACCTGTTCTGGCAGGATTGGTACGGGCAATCGGCTACGGTCGGGCGTGTGTCCGGCGAGCGGCCGGTCAATGCGCCCGCCGCCGGCGTGACGCGCAAGGCGCCCGTCGCCGGGCGGGCGCAGCCGGTATCAGAAGCGGATGCGGGTCATCCGGCATCGGACAGGCGATCCGTCGATACGACATCCTCGCGGATCGGCCGTCGCCCGAGCGTACCGCAACCGGCTGGCGATGACATTGCGCGACGGTCGGAGGGATCGTCGGACGCAGTCGCGGGCGCGGCACCCAACCTGTTTCCTGCCCAGAGCTGGATGCCGTCATCCGCGGCGCCATCTGCCACGCCCACGATGGCTTCGCTCGACCCGGGACGTTCCGCCGACCGTGGCGCGCCACCCGTTCCGCCGCCGCGGCTCGACAACGCCGCCCATCCGCTGAGCATCACCGCCGAGTGGCGTTATCCCGGACAAAAGACGACCGTGGCCGTGGAGGGCGGTGGAAACAGCTACATTTTGTGCGACGCGTGTGGCCTGGCCGGAAGCATCAGGCCAGGGCAGGTATTCGATTCCGGATATCAACTGGATGCGATCGACGACAGGCAGGTCACCGTGATGCAACTGCGATCCAAGCGCAAGATCGTCTTGCCGCTCACGCTCGAATCGATTGCGAAAGGATGACATGGCGCACCTCAAAATTTCCTGGATGCTTTTCGTCGTTGCCCTCCTCGGCACGATTGCCGGGTGCGGGACGGATCACGCACTGTCGAAAAGCGAGAGCCTGGCCCGCAAGGGCGACTACGCACAGTCGGTCGATGTGCTGCGCGAGCGGATGGCAAAGGATCCGGACAACATCGAATTGCGCGCCGCCTATTTCTCGAAAGTGGAAACGCTGGTAGCCCGCTATTCCAGGCAGGCTGACGATGCATTGACCGCCGGCGACGACGAAACCGCCATTTCCCTGTTGCAGTCCATCCTGGAATACGATCCCGCCAATATCGGTGCGCAACAGGAAATCAACCGGATTCATGCACTGAGGCGCCTGCGTCCGATGCTCGAGCAGGCGAATTCCCTTCGGGATACCGATTCGCAGCAGGCATTGCGCATCGTGCAGAACATCCTTGCGGAAGAGCCCAATCTCGTCGATGCGCAGGAACTGCGCGATACGCTGATTCAGCGCTCGCAGAGCGTGGGCCTGATCGAACATCAGGTGGGCGCCGCATTGCGCAAGCCGGTATCCGTCAACTTTCATTCGCAACCGCTTGCCTCCACCTTCAAGACGCTCTCGGAGCTTTCGGGCGTCAATTTCGTGCTCGACAAGGATATCAGCCCGACCGCGACGATCAGTTTTTCCGCGGCCCGCACGACGGTGGAGGATGCGGTGAACCTGATCACGCTGACGAATCAGTTGCACAAGCAGATGCTCAACGCGGACACGATGCTGATCTATCCCGCACGCCCCGACAAGGATCGCGAGTATCGCGAGCTGGCCGTGCGCACGTTCTTCCTGAGTTACTCGGATCCGAAACTGGTCGCCAACCAGCTCAAGCAGTTGTTGAACCCCAAGGACATCTACATCGACGAACGCCTGAACGCGGTGGTGGTGCGCGACGGCACGGATACCTTGTCCGCCGTCGAGCGCATGGTGCAGGCGCTCGATCTGCCTCCGGCCGAGGTGACGCTGGATGTGCAGGTACTGGAGGTCAACCGCAGCGATCTGCTCAATCTCGGCATCGGCTATCCGTCCGGCGTGAATGTCGGACTGTCGAGCGCGATCAATCCGGTCGAGGGCATTCCACTCGGCAACCTGCGCGGCATCAACAAGGACAATATTCTGATCGACGTCGGCAGCGCCAAGGTGACACTCAACATGCTGCAGCGAAGCGCCAATACGCAGACACTGGCCAATCCGAAAATCCGCGTGCGCAATCGCGAAAAGGCGACGATCAACATCGGCGAGCGCGTTCCGGTCGTCAGCAATACGGTTTCGAACGGCGTGGTCAGTGCGTCCGTGACCTACCAGGACGTGGGGCTGAAGCTCGAGGTCGAGCCGAACATCAGCCTGAGCAACGAAATCGCGATCAAGCTCGCGCTGGACGTCAGCAATATTCTCGAGACGCGTGAAACGAACGACGGGCTGATTACCTACGTGCTGGGCACGCGCAGCGCCAAGACGACGCTGACGGCGCGCAACAACGAAACGCAGGTGCTTGCCGGCCTGATTCGCCGCTCGGATTTCAGTTCGGCGGAGGGGTTGCCATTCCTGTCGAAAACACCGCTGCTGGGTCGCCTGTTCGGCAGCAACAAGAACACACAGGAGCAAGTCGAGATCGTGCTGTTGATCACGCCGCGTATCGAACGCAACCTGAACCTGCCCGCCGCTCAGGTCACCACGTTCTTGAGCGGTACCGAGGCACGGGCCAAAACGCAGCCATTGATTCTCAATGGATCGCGGAAATTCCACCTGATCAACAATCCCGACCCGACCGGGACGGTCGCTCCGTCCAATGCATCGCTGCCGCCGCCGCTGTCCGTACCGAACGGGGCGAACTGGCAGCCGTTGCCGCCGCCGGGCGGACAATCGGTGGGGGCGGTTCCGCAGGGTGTACCGCCAGTCAATGCCGTGCCGCGGCCGCGGACGAACGCGAGCCCGCCGGATCAACTGGAAGCCGAGCCGGAGCGATTGGGCGAACCGCATGGCAGCGGGCCATGAAGCCAGGTCGACGCAACGGGCCGCGCGGGTTCACGCTGATCGAGATTCTCGTGACGCTGTCGATTCTGGCGCTGCTCGCGACGGTCGCGTTTCCGCTGACCGAGCTGGCGTCCCGGCGCGAACGCGAGCAGGAGTTGCGACGCGTCTTGCGCGAGATCCGTGCGGCGATCGACGCCTACAAGCGGGATGCCGATGCCGGGAAAATCGCGGTAGGCGCCGATCGAAGCGGCTATCCACCGACGCTCGACGCGCTGGTGGAAGGCGTGGACGATGCGACCGACCTGACCGGCGAGCGCAAGCTGTATTTCTTGAGGCGGATCCCGCGCGATCCGATGTGCGGCTGCCCGGACGAGCTGCCGGAGAAAACCTGGGCGCTGCGCAGCTACGAGAGTGCTCCGGAGGAACCGCGCGAGGGTGACGATGTGTTCGACGTTGCGTCGAAAAGCAGCCAGGAGGCCCTGGATGGAACCCATTACAAGGACTGGTAGGCCGTTGTGCTCGCGGCGGCGCAGGCAGTGGGCGGCGTTTACGCTCATCGAACTACTGGTGGTGATGGCGATCATCGGCACGTTGGTTGCGATCACGGCGCCCCGCTATTTTCAGCAGCAGGACAAGGCGCGCGAAACCGTGCTGCGCCACAATCTCGTAACGTTGCGCCGTGCGATCGACAATTACAGGGATGATCGGGGCAGCGATCCGTCGTCCCTTCAGGACCTGGTGTCCCAGCGTTATCTGCGTGAAGCGCCGCTCGACCCGATGACCGGAAAGCGTGATACCTGGGTGCTGGTGGCCGATCCGGATCGGGGTATTGGGGATGTCCGCAGCGGCGCGCAGGGTAAAGCATCCGACGGCACGGATTACTCGAGCTGGTAATGACGAAATCGCATCGGATCCAACGAGGCTCGATCTACATCGGCATGATGGTGGCGGTGTCCATCGTCGGGATCATGCTGATGGAATTCGGTGCGCTGTGGAAAACGGAGCAGCAAAGGGAACGCGAAGCCGATTTGCTCGCCAAGGGCGGGGAAGTGCGATCGGCAATCGGCCGCTATTTCAATGCGGGTCCGGTAGCGGGAACCTTCCCGGCCAGCCTGGAGGACCTTACCCGGGATCCGCGTTATCCCGGAACGGTGCGCTACCTGAGAAGAGTCTATCGCGACCCGATCGACGGAAAATCGGAGTGGGGAACGATAACCGGGTCGGGAGGGGGCATCATGGGAGTGTTCAGTCAAGCGGGTGGAGAACCGCTCAAGCAGGACAATTTCCGGCTGGACGACGAGGCGTTCGCCGGGAAAGACAGCTACAAGGACTGGATCTTCCTCTACCACGTGCCGGGCGGGGGAGGGGGAGAATCCCCCATCCCGCTTCCCGGGCCGGTTCCGGACCGGCACGAACACGAGTGAGGCCGGACTGGAAACTCGATCCCGCCTCGCTCATCATGCTGAACCGCGTCGACCACCATTTCAAGTCCTGAAGGCCTTCGTGACCTGCCCCCTGCAAACAGGGCCAGCTGGAGTCTAGTAAAGTTCGTTTTCGGAGAAGAAGACGAACATGAAGAAGCGCTTTACGGAACAGCAAATCATCGGGTTTCTGAAGGAAGCCGAAGCCGGTATGCCGGTCAAGGAACTGTGCAGGAAGCACGGGTTCAGTGACGCGTCGTTCTACACCTGGCGCGCGAAGTTCGGCGGCATGGAAGTCTCGGAAGCCCGCCGGCTCAAGGACCTCGAGGTGGAGAATGCTCGGCTGAAGAAACTGCTGGCCGAAGCAATGCTCGATATGGAAGCGTTGAAGGTCGTCGTCAAGGGAAAGCCCTGAGCCCGCAAGCCAAACGCGAAGCAGTATCGGCGATTCGGGAGAAGGTCAACATCTCCGAGCGCCGCGCCTGCCGGCTTGTCGGGCTTTCTCGCAGCGTGCTGCATTACGACGCGAAGCCAGACCACGAGAATGAGGTGCTAGCGGCGCGTCTGGTGGAGTTGGCACACGAACGTCGTCGATTCGGCTACCGCCGATTGCACGCCCTAGTGGAACGCGAAGGCACGCACGCCAATCACAAGCGCATCTATCGCCTGTACCGTGAGGCAGGGCTGTCCACGAAATATCAACGACCCTCGTGAGTCGTATTACTTTAATGCTGGGCGAGTTCGCCCAGCAATGCAGCGTTTAGGGATGCTCTGCATAACTCGCTCCCGGACGTGCTTGCCGAGGATCGGCGAGCAAGCGAACATTTAGGCCATGAAACAAACTGACCTTGGACTGAACCTGTCGACGAAGCGCACGCGCAAGCGCGAATTTCTGGAAGAGATGAACCGGGTGGTGCCGTGGGCCGATCTGGTCATGCTGATTGCCCCGTACGCTCCGGAAGGCAAGCGCGGTCGCCCGCCGTTCGCGCTCGAGGCGATGCTGCGCATCCACTTCCTGCAGCAATGGTTCGGCCTGTCGGACCCGGCGATGGAAGAAGCGCTGCACGACGTACCGCTGTACCGGGAGTTCGCCGGGCTGGACAACTGGACGGTGCGGCTGCCCGACGAGAGCACCATCCTGCGATTCCGTCATCTGCTGGAGAAGCACAAGCTGGCTGAGCAGATCCTCGCGCTGGTCAACGACATTCTGCGCGACAAGGGGCTGATGCTGCGCGCAGGCACGGTGGTGGACGCGACGCTGATCAGCGCTCCGAGCTCGACCAAGAATGCGTCGGGCGAACGCGACCCGGAGATGCATCAGAGCAAGAAAGGCAACCAGTGGTACTTCGGCATGAAAGCGCATATCGGCGTGGACGCCGAATCCGGGCTGGTGCATACGGTGCGGGGCACCTCGGGTAACGTCAGCGACGTGCTCGAAGCCAACAGCCTGTTGCATGGCGAGGAAACCGACGCGTTTGGCGACGCGGGCTATCAGGGCGTGCACAAGCGTCCGGATGCCCGGGCCGGCGTGAACTGGCACGTGGCGATGAAGTCGGGACGCCGCCGTACCCTGGACAAAAGCAAACCGCTTGATGCGCTCATCGATCAGATCGAGCGAATCAAGGCCGGCATCCGAGCCAAGGTCGAACACCCGTTCCGGGTGATCAAACGGCAGTTCGGTTACGCCAAGGTCCGCTATCGCGGGCTGAGCAAGAACACCGCGCAACTCATGACCTTGTTCGCGCTGTCCAACCTGTGGATGGCGCGTGGCAAGCTGCTGGCTGCACGGGCATGAGCGTGTCCCAAACTGGCGCGGAGCCCGCACGCGTGGCGTCGTGCGGGCCGGTTGGATTTGCGCCGGGGTGACAAGCTTGCGACGAAGCACGTTCATTGCCCTTTACCTGTCAAGCACACTGGATTTGGCTTTGTGCAGAGCATCCTTAG
>NZ_JBSAXF010000058.1:0-11340 GCF_053427845.1 Burkholderia sp. AW49-1
CTAGTGCTTTTGCCGCGGAGCAGTTTTCGCAACCCAATCTGCTTGCGCCATTGAACCCGCGCCAGCGCGCTGCTTGAAATCAACTCCCCCGGATACGAGCGGCTCGTCAGGCGCCACGCAGGCCTCGACACAGGCTCGAATGTGCGGGCTCGGCTATTTCACCATGCCTGCCGGTTGGATCAAGTCCAGCATCAACAACGCCGCACGCTGGGATTGGATGAAAAGGGAATCAACGTTCAACGTTTCATGCGGCGAATGCTCGCCGCTGCCGTTTGCACCTATCCCGACGAGTGCGGCCGTGACATAGGGCGCGACATATGAAATGTCTCCCCCGCCCCGAAAATCGGCGGACAGCACGGAGATTTTTCCGTAGCCCAGTCTTTCGCTGATCGCGCTGTATTTCTCGAACAACCTTGCACTTTCGTCGGTCGACTTCATCGGTGGCAGCACTTCGTCGAATTGCAACGTGGCATGCGTGCCCGGCAGAGGTTTTTGCAGGATTGCCTCGATCGTCGCTTTCGCCCGGTCTCGCTGCGCGGCGGACCGATATCGCACATCGCCGCTTGCGATCGCCTCGCGGGCCATCAGGTTGGTGCGTCCGAAAACCCTGCCCTGCCCGTCGTCCTTCCCGTAACTGGCTTGCACGCCGCCGACGACAACGCCCGGATTGAATGTCAGCCCGGGCTCTGCGCGCATCGCACCCAGCATGTCATTGAGTATGCGCACCATCTCGAGCACAGCCCCGTCCCCGACTTCGTTGCTGAAGATGATCGACGAATGGCCTTCACGCCCCTGCGCGGTGATCAACCAATGGGCCGTGCCGCGCCTGCCGATCGATGCGTGACCGTTCACGGTCGGCTCGAAATCCAGCACGACATCGCTTTGCCTGGCCAGTTCAATCAGGTGCCTTCTCGAGATGGAAACCGGTTTTCCATTGCTTTCCTCGTCTCCGGTCAGCACGATCGCGATACTGGCATCCCGAAGCGCCTGTACCGCGTGCAGCGCCTTCAGCGCGTACAGAATGACGACGATCCCGCCTTTGTTGTCGATGATCCCGGGCCCAGTGGCAGTATTTCCGTCGCGCTCGAACGCTTGAAACGGGCTGTTCTGTGGAAAGACGGTATCCAGATGCCCGATCAACAACAGCCTCTTGCCCGACGCCCCCTTTCGCTCGGCAACCAGCGTCGGCGCGCGCCGCATTTCGGCTGGCAGATCGATCCATCGGGTGGCAAAACCCAGCGATTCGAACTCAGGCACGAGCCTCTCGCCGGTCTTGCGCACCCCTTCGATATTACGGGTGCCGCTGTTGACGTTCACGAGCTCTGCCAGGAGCTCAATCTGTTCGTCGCGCCTCGCGTCGATGTAATCCTTGATCTGCCGCTCCCGTTCCGACAATTGAGGCGGCGCGGCGGCGAAAACAGCAGGCGAGAGAAAAGTGGCCAGCGACAGCAGCGCCGCCGCGAGCGTTAAGTCGATTCGATGATCCATTTTTTGTTCTTCGGTGATGGTCGGCGACAGGGTGAACAGCCCCGCTCACGCAAGCGCGGCCAGCGCAATGCGCGTTGCCTCCGCGATCACATACTCGTTCGGCTTCGCATCGGCACGCGCCTGCGTGTAGAACACCGCAAGCGCGATCGCCCCGCGCGCGGGCGGCCATACCACACCGATGTCGTTGGTCGTGCCATAGCCGCCGGTGCCGGTCTTGTCGCCGACCGGCCAGCCGGCGGGTGCGCCCGCCCTGATCCGCCTGTCGCCCGTCGTGTTGCCGCGCAGCCAAGCGACGAACTGCGCGCGCTGCGGCGCCGGCAATGCGTCTCCGAGCGCCAGCACACGCAGGCTGGCCGCCATCGCACCGGCGGTTGTCGTGTCGCGCGGGTCGTCGGGGATCGCGGCATTCAGATCCGTTTCCCAGCGATCGAGTCTGAACATGTCGTCGCCGATCGAGCGTGCAAATGCGGTCACCGCTTGTGGCCCACCGATCAGCTTCATCAACAGGTTCGCGGCCGAGTTGTCGCTGTGCTGGACCGTCGCGGTGCACAGTTCGGCGACCGTCATCCCGGTGCCGACGTGCCGCTCGGTCACGGGCGAATAAGTGACGAGATCGGCCTTCCGGTATGTCACGCGCTGCTGCAGCAGCGCCGGGCGCGCGATGCTCTGCGCGAGCACCGCCGCACTCAGCACCGCCTTGAACGTACTGCAGAACGCAAACCGCTCGTCGGCACGATGCCACACGCGCCTGCCGGTTACGGCGTCGATCGCGCACACACCAAGGCGGCCGCCCGCGACATGCTCGAGCGCGGCCAGTGACGCTTCGGGCGCGCCGGCAAATCTGCCGACCGGCAACGACCCGCGCGCGGGCAGCGCAAGAATGAGCGGTGACGTCACGGCGGCCAGCAGCAGGGTGCGACGTCGAGGCGATTCAGTCATGTTGGTTATCTCGTGCGTAATGAAAAGGAGTCCTGATTCTCGGATGGCAAGGCAATACTATCTCAACATTACATTTACAATACAATCAACGAAAACTGCATGCTGCTGATAGTATTTCTTATGCCACCTCCCTGCGTTCACCTTCGGATCGGGACGGCGCCCGTTCATAGCAGCACGCGCCTCCCCGGAAGCCGAACACGACCTCACCGAGGAAGTGCCCCTAAGCGGCTCACCTGGGTTCTTGCTCAGAGTGCATCAGTCAAGCCTCCGTCAGTCAACAGCGTGCGGCCGGCGATCCAACGGGAATCATCCGAGGACAGAAATGCGACCACGCCGGCGATATCGACCGGTTCACCAATGCGTCCCGCGGGCGTACCGGCAATCACCTGCTGGCGCCGTGCTTCAGGTGTTGCAGCGGTCATGTCTGTACTGATCATGGAAGGTGCAACAGCGTTGACGGTGATGCCCCGCGCACCGAGTTCCTTGGCAAAGGCACTTGTGAGCACCGATACGGCCGCTTTGCTCGCGGCATAGATACCGGCACCGGGGCGCGGCGAGTAGATCAGGTTGGAGGAAACGTTGACGATGCGTCCGCCCGCGGCCGGAAAATACGGTACCGCGGTCTGCGTCACATTCAGAACGCTTCCCATGTTTGCATCGAATACGCGCCCGCACCAGATCCGCGTCGATGTTGCCGAAAGCACTGGCCTCGAACGCACCGGCGTTGTTGACCAAGATATCGATGTGGCCAAAACGCTCCACGATCGCGGCGACAACCTCATCGACAAGCCGGACGATCCGACACGTCGGCGCGGAAGGCCGCCGCGATATCGCCCGCGGCGGCGATCGTGTCGACGACCGTCTGCGCCTGCTGCGCATTGCTTTTGTACACAATGACCACCGCGGCTCCTTGCGCGGCAAGCTTTTGTGCGATGGCGGCACCGATACCGCGCGATCCGCCGGTAACCACGGCAACCTTGTTGGCGAGAGTCATGAAACCTCCTTGAAGCAGCCCGGCTCCTGAGGAGCGCCGGTTAGTTCGAATTGACGCTGCCGCTGCAGCGCGACTGACGTGTTACCGCCGGTAGTTGTGATGTCTCCATCGTATCTGGTGACTTGTCGCCATCCCATTGGACCCATCCGATTTCCCCGCCTGACAAATCCGGAATGTCAGTGGCCGCGCGCGGGACGAACAAGGTGCTGGCCGGATCCGCACGGTGCCCGTTCAGAGCAGCAACAACGCGGCAGTCGCGACGCAGGTCGGTACGATGGCCGCGGCGAGCAGCCCGAGCACGCTCACCGATTCGTCCTGGAAACCGCTGCGAACGATGGCGAGGCCGGCCGGGTTCGGCGCATTGGCGATCACGGTCAGCCCGCCGCCGGCCACCGCGCCCGCGACGAGCATGTACTTCGCTTCGTCCGGCATGCCCGCGATCAACGAGCCGAGATAGGTGATCGCCGCGTTGTCCATGATGGCGGTCAGGCCGAGCGCGCCCGCATACAGCGCGTACGCGTCCATCGAGCTGACAATCGGTTGCAGCCACCACTGCTGCAAGCCGCCGAGCACGACGAGCCCGCCGAGGAAGAACGCGACGAGCAGGCTTTCGCGCAGCATCAGCGGCGACTGGTAACGCTCGTACGCGGCCGTGAAGCCGAGGAAGAACAGCAGCAGGCCGATGAAGACCACCGGGTGGTGCGCGCCGAGCACGACGCCGACCAGGAAGCCGAAATGGATCAGCGTCACGCCGGCCGGCGCGTGCACGCCGCCTGCGTCCGCAGCGGCGGCCGGGGCCTTCTCGAGCGCGCCGCGCATCAGCGCCGTGAGCACCGTCGCGTTGACGAGCATCGCCACCACGGCCTTCCCGCCGAACTGCGTCGCCATGAACATGCTATCCCAGCCCCACGCGGATGCGACCATCAGCACCGGCGGCGCCGCGTAGGCCGTCAGCGTGCCGCCGATCGACACATTGACGAACATCACGCCGAGTGCGAGGTATTTCCAGCGCTCCGCGACCGGCGCCCGGAACAACCGGTCGCGCAGGATCAGCGCGGCGAGCGTCATCGCGGCCGGCTCGGTGATGAACGAACCGAGCAACGGGATCAGCGTGAGCGACAGCCAAACGACGGCCACGGTCGTATCGACGGGAATCACGCGGGCAATTCGCAGCACGAGGCCCGTGACGGCGTCGAGGATCGGCTTGCTCGCGGCAATCACCATGATCGTGAACACGAACAGTGGCTCGGTAAATGCGCGCGACTCCGCGTAGTCGAGCGCGAGCTTCGGGCCGGCGAGCGCGGTCATCGTGATCAGCAGCACGAGTGCCCAGAAGCCGAACACGACCTCGACCTCGCCGAGGAAGTGGAACAACCCCGCGTGACGCGGGTGGCGATGCGCGAGCACCTCGAAGCGCTTCGCGAGGAACGTGTGCAGCAGCGCGAGAGCGAAAATAACCGCGCCGGCGATTTCAACCGAATGGGGCATGACAGATTCCCGTGAATGATGAACCAGCGCGCCGGCTCGGCGCGTCGGTACGGTTAAACAAGGCAAGCCCGCAGTGCCGTGCTTTCCGGCACTCGTCCGGGAAACCGCGCTGGCATGCGCCCGCCACCTCCGGAAGACTGCAAAAAACTGAAAATCAATAGAAAAATGCCTTGGAGCATGCGCGAACGATTGTAGTTAGGAAACCGTCCTGCGACTGCTGTCCGCGTACGAAAGTACATCGTTCCAGTATGAAAGCCATGCTTCTTGTATCGCACCGCAGCATGAAAGGCGCAAGAAAGCATTTATGAAGAATTGCGTAGCGCCATTCCACAGCGACATCGCTTGCGGATAATATCGCATCACTGAATGATCCGGACACGCTCATGCAAATCGATACCTTCGGCACACTCGTCGCAGCGTCTCTCGTTCTGCTGCTGGGTCAATGGCTGGTCGCGCGCATCGGCCTGCTTCGTGCGTACACGATCCCCGAGCCGGTCGCGGGCGGGCTGATCGTCGCGCTCGCACTCACCGCGCTGCGCGGCGCGGGCGGCATCGAGGTGCGCTTCGACACGGCGATGCAGACGCCACTGATGCTCGCATTCTTCGCCTCGATCGGCCTGAACGCGAAACTGTCGAGCCTCAAGTCAGGCGGCCCGATGCTGGTTCGCTTCCTGCTTGTCGTGCTGGGCCTGCTGACCCTGCAGGACGCCATCGGTATCGGGCTCGCGAAGGCGATCGGTCTCGATCCTCTGCTCGGGCTGTTGGCCGGATCGGTCACGCTCTCGGGCGGGCATGGCACCGGTGCCGCGTGGAGCAAGGTCTTTGCAGAGCGTCACGGCTTGCAGTCGGCCACCGAGGTCGCAATCGCCTGCGCCACTTTCGGGCTCGTGCTCGGTGGCCTGCTCGGCGGCCCGATCGCGCGCTACCTGACGCGCAACCTAGCAACGCCCGGCACGGCGGCACCACACGCACCATACACTAGCACCGGTGATACGGGCGGCTTCGAGCATCCGAAGGAGCGGCAGTCGATGACGCCGTCCGCGTTCATCAACACGCTGGCATTGTTCGCGATCGCACTGTCTGGCGGTACCGCGATCGAGTCGCTGATCCGTGGCACCGTGTTCGAGCTGCCAACCTTCGTGTGCGTGCTGTTCGTCGGCGTGCTGCTGAGCAACGGTCTCGCGCTGTTTGGCTGGCGCGTGTCCGAACATGCCGTCGCACTGCTCGGCAACGTCAGCTTGTCGCTGTTCCTCGCGATGGCGCTGATGACACTGCGGCTGTGGGAGCTCGCGTCGCTCGCGTTACCTATGCTCGTACTGCTCGGCGCGCAAGTGGTGTTGATGGTGGCCTATACGATCTTCATCACGTTCCGCCTGATGGGGCGAAACTACGATGCCGCCGTGCTCGCGGCCGGCCACTGCGGCTTCGGACTCGGCGCAACGCCCACGGCGATCGCGAACATGCAGGCGGTAACCGCACGCTTCGGACCATCGCACATGGCCTTCCTCGTCGTGCCGATGGTCAGCGCATTCTTTATCGACATCGCGAACGCGATCGTGATCAAGCTGTTTCTCGCACTGCCGATCTATAGCTGAGCGCGTGTCCGGCTTCGAATACGTAGTAATCAAGCGGATCATTTCGATGGCGGAGTCTCGACATAGACGAATTGCCGTGAGATTTTGACCCGTCAAATGGATTGAAACGGTGAGCTGTGGCAACCTTGGTATCTCGTTATTCCTAATTAAGGAGAATCATGGCAGCCCATTTCCAACCGGATGCACTTCATCTGATGATCCAGTTTTCGAATATGGCGGATTCGAGCCAGCAGCAATTCATTTCAATGATGAATCAATATCTGTTTGCATCGCCGTCGCGACGTCAAACGATGAAGGGCGAATGGGACACCTCTGCCGCAACCCAGCGTCAGGACCCGGTTGCCGGGCGCCGATCCGCCCGGCCCGGCCCGATGCCGGGCGGCGCCTGATTGGCGACGGGCCGGGCACGCATCCGGATTTCCACTTCGGCCGACGTTCGGTCGGTCGCTTCCGCGTGGTACCTGTTCGCGTCTCGAACTGTCAGCCCTCGCATCGCTGCCACGCGACCCGTCACGGTACGGTATTCGAATGATTTTCGTGCACTAGCATCACATCGTTGCGACCCGCCATCCCGCCAATGAATCCCGACCAACCGCCCGGCGCCTATCTGCAACGCTTTGCGCGCTATCAGCGTGCGCTGATCCATGGCGGCGGTGCCATCGTGACACTCGCAATCCTGGCCGCGCTTTTATTCAATACGGTGTCGATCGTCGATCGCCATGCTGCGCGCGAGCGGCACGCGCTGGCGCTCGAGCTCCGTCATGTCGCTGACGAAACCGGCCGGTTCGAAGCGTCCCTGCGAAGTCTCGCGGTCAATGCCGAGCTGTTGTGGCAGCGCGGCTCGATGTCTGCCGATGCGGCCGTCGATCAATTCTTCGCACACCAGCGCGTCCTTGCGCTGCCAAATCGTCCAGGAATCGTGGTAATCGGCACCGATAGCGGCGATCTCGACCGCGACAAGGTCGCACGGACGATCGAGCTGGCAACCGGGATGGCTCCGCTGTTCGATGCCATTTCCCATCGCGGTGCGATGGCATCGCTCACTTATGCGGTCTCCGAAGACAGGTCACTGGCCGTGCTTTCCTTCCAGCACCCGCTGTCGGCCGCCGATCTCGCGCATGTCATCGCTGATCGGCACGTGCTATTTCGCCGGTTGGCCGATCAGCTTGCGACGGCCGGCAAAGGGCCGCCCGTCGGTGCAAATGCAACACAGCTCCCGCGTCCGGTTCGATGGCTCGCGCCGATACCGGATCTGCTGACCGGGGCACCGGTCATTCGCATCGCCACCGTGCTCAGGGAGCATCAAGGCTTGCCGGCCTTCGACATCGTGTCCGAACTTCCGGCCGAGTTCGTCACGGCTTCTCTGCCACACGCGCGATTCAGCGGGGCCTTCGCGGTGGCGACGCCGGACGGGCAAATCATCGCATCGGCGACCACGAACCCACTCACGCGTGCTGCGCTCGAGCGTCGGATGCCGGCGCTCGCCGCCGGCTCCTCCTCTGGCAACGCCCACGAATTCGCGCCAGGGGGCATGCTCGTATTTCGCGAGCGTTTCGGGACGACGAGCTGGACCCTGCTCTACGCCGTGCCTTGGCAAACCGTGCTCGACGAACTGGACGCGCCCGTCGCCGCCACGCTGGCGATCAGTCTCGGCATCATCGCGATGATCTGGACCCTGCTCGCGGCATTCGACTACAAAGTATTCCGCCCGATGCTTGCCCGCTCCATGCGCGTGCTGGAAAGTGAACACCTGAGCCGCACGCTGGTCAACACGGTGCCGGTCGGGCTGGCGCTCGTCGACATGCGCACCGCCACGTCATTACTGCGCAGCCCGGCGATGATGCGGCTCGAGTCGTCGGTCTGCGCCGGCGCGCACGGGATCGCGGCCATGTTGCTGCAATGCTACGCGCACGCCACCCACGCATCGTCATGCACCGCCGAAGCCGATCGCCCGGATGCGGTCTCCGACGTCCTCACGCTCGAGCGGCCCGATGCCGCACCGATGCAAGTCGCGCTGCGCCTCGCATCGGACCGATATCAGGGCCGCGATGTTCTCGTCGCCGCGCTCACCGACGTCACTGCGGAACATGAACTGAAGATCAGGATGACCGATGCGCAACGCGCAGCTCAGACGGCCAATGCCGCCAAATCCGCGTTCCTCGCGGCGACCAGCCACGAGATCCGCACTCCGCTGCATGGAATGCTCGGCCACCTGGAACTGCTGGCCCGTTCGGAGTTGGACACCACTCAACGGAAGCACGTGACGACCATCCAGCAGGCGGGCCATCAACTCACGCGCATCATCAACGATATTCTCGACTGGTCGAAGATCGAATCGGGCGAGATGCGGTACGAAAGGATCGCGTTCGATGTCGTCACGCTAGTCGAGCAGGCATCGACCCTGTTCGTGCCGGGTACCCGAGCAAAGTCGCTCGAACTTGTGCATGAATTCGCTACGATAGAGTCGCGATACTGGACTGGCGACCCAACCCGCATTGCCCAGATCGTACACAACCTGCTGTCGAATGCGATCAAGTTCACCGAGCATGGCAGGATCACCCTGACACTCGACGTTTCCCCGGGAAGTCTCTCGACCGACCCGTCGACGCTCGAGGTGGGCGTCGACGACACGGGAATCGGCATTGACCCAGCTCAGCAGGCCGGGATTTTCGATGCGTTCCGGCAGGCGGACACTACCGTGCCGCGACGCTTCGGCGGCACGGGTCTCGGTCTCTCGCTATGCAAGCGCCTGACCGAAGGCATGGGCGGGACGATCTCGGTCGACAGTGTGCCGGGCCGCGGCAGTCACTTCCGTGTGCGCATGCCCGTCGCAGCGGCCGCGCAGCCGGTGGACAGCGCGCGCGCCGGCACATTGACCGGCATAAGCGCGATACTGGCCGTAGCACGCCCGGAGTGGACGCATCATGTGACGCGTCACCTGGTGCATTGGGGGGTGTCGATCGCCGCGAGCGGTCACCCGGCGGAGCTCGGCACGGCGGCGGCCCACGTGTGTGATGTGATGATCCTGTGGGGAAACCGGGCGGACTGGCACGCCGTCGACGAAGATCGGCTGCTCAACGCCGCCCGGCGCGTCGTCATCGCTTCGCCTGACGGCCCGAGCCTTCCCACCAGGATCGGCCGCGTGACGTCGATTTCCTGTTACACGATCGACGGCCTATATGCGTCGCTCGGCGGTTCACACGCCATGATTTCGCCGCTCCGGCCGCCCGATCGTCAAGACATCGCACTCGGTCTCACCATTCTGGTCGTCGACGACAATCCCGCCAACCGGCGCCTGATCGCCGAGCAATTGCGCGTGCTCGGCTGCGATGTCGAAGCGGTCGAAAGCGGCGAGCAGGCGCTGATCCTTCTTTACGATCGACAGTTCGATGTGCTGCTTACGGATCTCAACATGCCCGGCATGACCGGCGGCGAACTCGCGCTGGAGGCGCGGCGGCGCGGGGCGACCGTGCCGATCGTTTCCGTTTCCGCCAATCCTGCTCCAGACGTGCTCTCAAACGCCAGGGAAAGCGGCATCGAGCAAACCCTCATCAAGCCCGTGACGTTGAGCATGCTGTTCGATGCACTCAAACAGCATGCCGGAGCGGATCAGTCACTGCACGCCTTGCCGGAAAGTAGCACCGCCGACAGGATCGTGCCGGCCGACATGGGCGAAATCTTTTCCGCCTCCGTATTCGACGATCTCGCTCGCCTGCGGCGTGCGTGCCTGGCTGTCGACCTCGACGGACTGCGTGACCCGTTGCACTCGCTCAAGGGATGCTTCGGCGCATTCGGATTCGCGGCGCAGGCCGTTCAGGTTCGCACCTTCGAGCACCGGCTCGATGAAGCACCGGCGCGCGACATGCTTGCGGATATGTTGCAGTGGATCGATACGGTCGAACAACTGGTCGCGACACGCGGATAGCCCTTTCCATGCTGCGATTCAGTCGCCCCGCAAACCGCCTGGAGCCGATCGTTTTCTCGATCTCGGTCGGCCTATTCGCATTTCAAAATTCTGCATCGCATGAATTCCCGGACGTTATTCGCAAATCTCCTCATACTTCACTGGCTTCAACAAGCGACATCGACTTTCCAACTCATGAGGCCAGCCATGCCGATCGACCGACCCGCACCGCGGATCGTCCAAAACAGTTTCTCCGAAAAATTCATCCAGAAGCACACCCCCTTTGAAGGCCCTCAAGGTGAAGTTCGACATCGGGCCCAAAAGGACCCGAGCGTCCCACAGAGCACCCAGCTTTCCGCATTGAGCGCCATACAAATGGCGAGAGATTTCGACAAATACAAAAAATCAGATGCCTACAAGAATTCAGACCCGCAGAAATCAGATAAATCAAAATTATTCGGTTCAAACAACTTTTCCAAGGTCGAAGGAAAAAGCAGCCAACACAACTATTGCGGCAATGTCAGCATGACAAACTACAATGCATCTGGCAACCCTCAAAACTCCAGGTCGAATAATATTACCGTAGGAGTGAATGCCGAAAACAAAATTCACCATTTCGAAGGTCAAAAATCGCATTCCAACACCAAGACTGACGGAAAGTGATTCACATGTTTTCGTGCGTATGACCTTTCCGGATGAATCGGATTGGCACGAGTCGGGATCGCGTTGGTAAAGCGGTCCTGACCGGTCCGCACGTTGGGTCAAACGGAGCCAGCGCACAGCCAATATAATCCGCGCCCATCGCCGGGCAGACACGTGCGCAAGCGTGTCGCGGCCCCATTCGCTACAGATCGGATAAATCCGACGCCCGTCACTCGCCTGTCATATTGCCCGGCACGATATACCCATTTAACCTCAGGTAGTGCACCAAC
>NZ_JBSAXF010000059.1:0-10866 GCF_053427845.1 Burkholderia sp. AW49-1
GCCCCGCAAAGGGTGCCGCGCTTTTTTCGTATCGAACGGGCGCCGGCCGCGCGTCAGAACGAGTGTTCCGGGCCCGGGAACGTGCCGTCCTTCACCGCGCTCACGAACGCCTCGACGGCCGCCTGTATGTTCGGCTGGCCCTGCATGAAGTCCTTCACGAAACGCGGGCGCTTGCCGGGGAAAATGCCGAGCATGTCGTGCAGCACCAGCACCTGGCCCGAGCATTCGAGGCCCGCGCCGATACCGATCGTCGGGATCTTCAGCATGTGCGTGACTTCGGACGCGACGAGCGTCGGCACCGCTTCGAGCACCACGAGCTGCGCGCCCGCGTCCTCGACCGCGCGCGCATCGCGCAGCAGCTGCGCGGCGCCGGCTTCCGTGCGGCCCTGCACCTTGAAGCCGCCGAACGCGTGAACCGACTGCGGCGTGAGGCCGAGGTGCGCGCATACCGGCACCGAGCGTTCGACGAGGAAGCGGATCGTGTCGGCGAGCCATTCGCCGCCTTCGAGCTTGACCATCTGCGCGCCGGCGCGCATCAGCGTGACCGCGTTTGCGAACGCCTCTGCCGGCGTGCCGTACGTGCCGAACGGCAGATCGGCAACGACGAGCGCGCGCGGCTGCGCACGCGCGACGCATGCGGTGTGGTACGCGATGTCGTCGATCGACACGGGGAGCGTGGTGGTGTGGCCCTGCAGCACGTTGCCGAGCGAGTCGCCGATCAGCAGCACGTCGGTGCCGGCGCGATCGAGCAGCGCGGAAAAGCTCGCGTCGTAGCAGGTGAGCATCGCGATCTTCTCGCCGGCTTCGCGCATTGCCTGCAGCTTGGGCACAGTGACGGCAGGCCGGCTCGATTCCTGGAGATAGGTCATGGGAAATCCGGTTCGATTGGGAGGGACGACAGGCGAGGACGCGTCAGCGCGTCGTTTCGCCCTTGACGAAGAATTCCTTGCGGCCGCGCATCGTGTCGATGCGCTCGATCAGCAGCGCGAGGTCTTCGGGGGAATCTTGCGGGTTCAGGTGTTCGGCTGCGACCGTGAGCACCGGCGTGCGGTCGTAGTGATAGAAGAATTCGTTGTACGCATCGACGAGCGAGCGCAGGTACGCATCGCTGATCTGCAGCTCCATCGGCAGCCCGCGCTTCTGGATGCGCGAGAACAGCACTTCGGGGCTCGCCTGCAGGTAGACGACGAGATCGGGCGCGGGGGCCTGCGGGACGTCGAGGTGCGTCGCGATCGACCGGTACAACTGCCATTCGTCTTCCGGCAGGTTCAGCCGCGCGAAGATGTCGTTCTTCTGCGGCATGAAATCGGCGACGACGGGCCGTCCCGTATCGAGTGCGCCGATCAGTTCGCGCGCCTGCTGCGCGCGCTGCAGCGCGAACGACAGCTGCGCGGGCAGCGCGTAGCGCGCGGTGTCGCGATAGAAGCGTTCGAGGAACGGGTTGTCCTGCGGGCGCTCGAGCAGCGTCTGCATCGACCAGCGCTCGGCGAAGAGGCGCGCGAGCGTCGTCTTGCCGACGCCGATCGGCCCTTCGATCACCAGATAGCGATGCGGGGCGCGCAGGTCGGGCGCAGTGACGGTCAGCGGAGTGATGTTCATCGGCAGCGGTTCTTGTCGGCGTCAGCGCCGGCGGCAAGGGCCTTCTGCATCAGGCACTGACAGGTCTGCACCTTCTCGACGCGCTGATCCGCGACGGAGGCGAGGTACGCATCGGCGCGGCCGCGTGCCGGGATGTCGAGCGCGGGCTCGATCTCGACGAGCGGCACGAGCGCGAATGCGCGATCGGTGAGGCGCGGATGCGGGACGATCAGGTCTGGTTCGTCGATCGAATCGGAGCCGAACAGCAGGATATCCAGGTCGAGCGTGCGTGGCGCGTTGCGATACGGGCGCTCGCGCCCGAAGTGATGCTCGATCTTCTGGCAGAGCGCGAGCAACTCACGGGCCGACAGCGTCGTATCGAGCTTGACGACGCAATTGTAGTAATCGTCGCCGCCCGCTTCGAAGGGCGCCGTGCGATACAGGCTCGATTTGCCGAGGATCGAGATGGTGCGCTGCTGCGCGAGGCACACCACCGCGTCCTTCAGGGTCTGGCGCGCATCGCCGAGATTCGCCCCCAGTCCGATATATGCAACCGTCATGGCATCACTTCCTACGTCGTTCGCCGGCGAGCGCGTCAGTCGTCGGAACCGCCCGCGGTGTCCGGCGCCTGCTCGGCGGCGCCTTCGCCCGGCTTGCGGTTTCGCGCACCGCCGCGGCGGCGCCGCTTGCGGGGCGATTTTTCCTTCGAGCCGCCCTGCGTGAGGAGTGCCTCGCGCGCGGCCGCGTCGCCTTCGATGAAATCCGTCCACCACTGTCCGACTTCCGCATCGAGCTCGCCGGATTCGCAGCGTAACAGGAGGAAATCATACCCCGCTCTAAACCTTTGGTGTTCCAGCAGCCGCATCGCGCTGCGGCCCGAGCGTTTTTCGAGGCGCAGCTGCAGGCCCCAGATCTCGCGCATGTCGGCCGAGTAGCGCTTGTGGATCGCGAGTTTCTCGGTCTGCATGTCGATCACGTCGTCCATCGCGCGATGGAGCGCCGGCACCGGGAATTCGCCTTCCGCCGAGTATTGCTCGAAGCGCTGGCGCATGTCGTGCCACAGCAGCGTCGCGAACAGGAAGCCCGGCGACACCGTCTTGCCGGCGCGCACGCGCGCGTCGGTGTTGTTCAGCGCGAGCGTGATGAACTTCTCGCCCTGCGGTTGTTCGAGCACGACGTCGAGGAGCGGCAGCAGCCCATGGTGCAGGCCTTCCTTGCGCAGCTGCTTCAGGCATGCGAGCGCGTGGCCCGACAGCAGCAGCTTCAGCATTTCGTCGAACAGGCGCGCGGCCGGCACGTTGTTGATCAGGTCGGCGAGCGCGTTGATCGGCTCGCGCGTGTGCGGCTCGATCTCGAAGCCGAGCTTCGCCGCGAAACGCACGACGCGCAGCATCCGCACCGGATCCTCGCGATAGCGCGTGGCCGGGTCGCCGATCATCCGCAGCAGACGGGCGCGCATGTCGGCCATCCCGTCGTGGTAGTCGAGCACCGTCTGCGTCGACGGGTCGTAATACATCGCGTTGATCGTGAAGTCGCGGCGCGCGGCGTCTTCGTGCTGTTCGCCCCACACGTTGTCGCGCAGCACGCGGCCGCTGGCGTCCACCGCATGCGTGCGGCGATCGAGCTCGTCGCGCTTCAGGCGCTTCGGCGGCTCGGCCGCGGCGGCTTCGGGCGGGGCGTCGACCAGTGCGCGGAACGTCGACACCTCGATCAGTTCCTGGCCGAATTGCACGTGGACGATCTGGAAGCGGCGGCCGATCAGGCGCGCGCGGCGGAACAGGCGCTGCACCTCGGTCGGCGTCGCGTCGGTCGCGACGTCGAAGTCCTTCGGTGCGATGCCGAGCAGCAGGTCACGCACCGCGCCACCGACGATGAACGCGCGAAAGCCCGCCTGCTGCAGCGTGTCGGTCACGCGTACGGCATTGCGCGAGATCAGCGACGGATCGATCTGATGCACGCTGGCCGGCACGACGGTCGGTTCGTGATTGCTGCGCGGCTTCCTGGCGGCGCCGCCGCGGCTACCCTTCGCGGGGCGCTGGGCAGGGGCCGTGTCGGCGGCGGGCGCCTCGACGGGCGACGTTTGTTCGGCGCCGTCCTGGCCGAGCAGCTTGCGAATGAATTTTTTGATCACGACGTTCAGAAGAGATCGAGGATGCGCCAGCCGCGGTCGCTTGCATGCGCACGCAGCGTGTCGTCGGGGTTGGTCGCGATCGGGTCGGTGACTTTCTCGAGCAACGGGATGTCGTTGTGCGAGTCGCTGTAGAAGTAGCTGTGTTCGAAGTCGTCCCAGTGCTTGCCGAGCGACGCGAGCCACGCTTCGGTGCGCACGATCTTGCCTTCGCGATAGCTCGGCGTGCCGGTCGGCCGGCCCGTGTACGGCGAGTCGGGGTGCCCGTCGGTCGTTTCGACCTCGCACGCGATCAGCGTGTCGACGCCGAACGCGGTCGCGATCGGACGCGTGATGAACTCGTTGGTCGCCGTCACGACGCAGCACAGGTCGCCGGCATCGATGTGCTTGCGCACGAGTTCGAGCGCGGCGGGCGTCATCGCGGGGCGGATCACCTCGTGCATGTACTGCTCGTGCCATTCGGCGAGCTGCGCGCGCGAATACTTCGCGAGCGGCGTGAGCATCGCGCACAGGTAAGCATGGATGTCGAGCTTGCCGGCCTTGTAGTCGGCGAAGAACTGATCGTTCTGACGCGAGAAGCTTTCCGCGTCGACGATGCCGAGCTTCACCATGAAGCGGCCCCATTCGTGGTCGCTATCGGTCGGGATCAGCGTGTGATCGAGGTCAAAGAGTGCCAGATTAGTCATGGATGCGCATTTTACTCGAAGCGGTTCGGGCCTGTGCCCGGTGGTGCGATGTCGTCGCCGGGGCGAGCCAGCATCCGGCGCAGCAGCGGCAGCGTGACGGCGCGCTTCTGCTCGAGCGAGAAGCGGTCGAGCGCGTCGAGCAGCGCCATCAGGCTGGGCATGTCGCGGCGGAAATGGGTCAGGAGGTAGGCGGCGATGTCGTCGGTGAGCGCGATCCCGCGCTCCTTCGCCGCGAGCTTCAGCACGGCGATCTTGCCGGCGTCGGACGGCGGCGACAGGTGAAACACGAGCCCCCAGCCGAGGCGCGTGCGCAGATCCTCGCGCACGTCGAGCGCGAGCGGTGCCGTGGGGCCCGCCGCGACGAATGCGCTCGACGGGTGCGCGCGGACCTCGTTGAACAGGTTGAACAGCGCGACCTGCTGCGTGTCGCTCATCCGGTCGCAGTCGTCGATCGCATAGATGCCGATGCGCGGGTCGAACGTGAACGCGCCGAGCGGGCTCTGCGGCGTCAGGTAGCGCGCGTAGCCGTACGACGCGTCGCTCACGAGCGCCTGCAGCAGGTGGGTGCGGCCGCTGCCGGGCTCGCCCCAGATATAGAACGACCGGTCCGGCACGGGCCCCGCCGCGAGCGCGAGGTCGAGCTTCTGGAGCCGCGAGATGAGCTCGTCGTTCTCCTCATTCATGATGAAGTTGTCGAACGTGGCGGGCGGCGGCGTGCCGAGATCGAGCGTCAGTTGACGGGACACAACAGTCACAATGCGGGTCGGTTGATGAAACGCGCGCCGTACGCCGGGCACGCGCGGGGGGCTGCTCCGGTGCCTGCACACGCGGCCGCACGCACGGCGGCGCGCGGGTTTCGGCGCGGCTCGCGTAGCGATGAAAACGGGGACGTGTCGACCAAGATGCAATCCCTGACGATTCGGTGCTGGGAATTCCGGCCAACGGGCCGGCTTCGGGTAAAATCGCATTTTACCGACCTTCTTGCATTCCCCCATGAATCCTCCGAAATCCGCTCCCGACGCTCAGGGTCTGTCCTACCGCGACGCAGGCGTCGACATCGACGCGGGCGACGCGCTCATCGACAAGATCAAGCCTTTTGCGAAGAAAACCCTGCGCGACGGCGTGCTCGGCGGCATCGGCGGGTTCGGCGCGCTGTTCGAAGTGCCGAAGAAGTACAAGGAGCCCGTGCTCGTGTCGGGCACCGACGGCGTGGGCACCAAGCTCAAGCTGGCCTTTCATCTGAACAAACACGACACCGTCGGCCAGGATCTGGTGGCGATGAGCGTGAACGACATCCTCGTGCAGGGTGCCGAGCCGCTGTTCTTCCTCGACTACTTCGCGTGCGGCAAGCTCGACGTCGACACGGCCGCAACGGTCGTCAAGGGCATCGCGCACGGCTGCGAACTGTCGGGCTGCGCGCTGATCGGCGGCGAGACTGCCGAAATGCCGGGCATGTACCCGGACGGCGAATACGACCTGGCCGGTTTCGCGGTCGGCGCGGTCGAGAAGAGCAAGATCATCGACGGCAGCACGATCGCCGAAGGCGACGTGGTGCTCGGCCTTGCCTCGAGCGGCATCCACTCGAACGGCTTCTCGCTCGTGCGCAAGATCATCGAGCGCGCGAACCCCGACCTGTCGGCCGATTTCCACGGCCGCTCGCTGGCCGACACGCTGATGGCGCCCACGCGCATCTACGTGAAGCCGCTGCTCGCGCTGATGCAGAAGCTGTCGGTGAAGGGCATGGCCCACATCACCGGTGGCGGCCTCGTCGAGAACATTCCGCGCGTGCTGCGCGAAGGCCTCACGGCCGAGCTCGACCAGAACGCATGGCCGCTGCCGCCGCTGTTCAAGTGGCTGCAGGAGCACGGCGGCGTCGCCGACGCGGAAATGCACCGCGTGTTCAACTGCGGGATCGGGATGGCCGTGATCGTCGCGGCGGCCGATGCCGACGCGGCCATCGCCGACCTGACGGCTGCCGGCGAACAGGTGTGGAAGATCGGCACCGTGCGTGCGAGCCGCGAAGGCGAGGCGCAGACGGTCGTGGTCTGACGCGCCGCACGCAAGATGCAGCAAGGAAAGCCGCCCGGAGTCGATCCGGGCGGCTTTTTTTCTGGCGTGGCCTCGCGTATCGGCGGGCCGCCGAAGGAGCAACGACGATGACCGAAGACGAACGCGCGATTCGCGATCTGGTGGAAACCTGGTTCGTGTCGAGCCGGCGCGGCGATCTGGCGACCGTGCTCGACCTGATCGCCGACGACGCGATTTTCATGGTGGCCGGCAAGCCGCCGTTCGACAAGGCGGCGTTCGCGGCCGCATCGCGCGACGCGAATGCCGCGGCGGCCGACGGTCCGAAAATGGACGGCCGTTACCGGATCGACGAACTGCGCGTGATGGGCGACTGGGCGTACATGCGCAATTTCATCGAGATCGACGTGACGCCGCCGGGCGGTGACACCGTGCGCCGCTCCGGCCATACGCTGACGATCTTCCGCAAGTCGGATGGCCGATGGCAGCTCGCGCGGGACGCGAATCTCGTGATGCTCGCGCACTGAGCGCTGCTGGGGCACCGCGCGCGAGCAAGGTCGATGCGCGCCGATCCGGCCCCGTTAGCGATCCTCGATGCGGCCGTCCAGCACGCGCTCGAGCGCGTCGACCGCGCGGTCGGTCGAATCCGGCGCGACGCAGTCGACGACGATCCGCTCGGGCATCGCGCGCAGCCACGTGATCTGTCGTTTGCACAGCTGGCGCGTCGCGAAGATGCCTTTGTCGCGCATGGTCCGGTAATCGGTGTCGCCGTCGAGGAATTCCCATGCCTGCCGGTAACCGACGCAGCGCATCGACGGCAGGCCGAGATGCAGATCCTCGCGGCGGCGCAGCCGTTCGACTTCGTCGATGAAGCCGGCGTCGAGCATCGCGTCGAAACGTTGTGCGATGCGCGCGTGCAGCACCGCGCGGTCCGACGGCTCGAGCGCCACCGGCACGAAGCGGTACGCGGCGGCTGCATCGTCCGCGCGACGCGGCGCGGCGAGCAGCGCCGACATTGGTTGCCCGCTCAGCAGGAACACTTCGAGCGCGCGCTGGATCCGCTGCGAATCGTTCGGGGCGAGCCTCGCGGCCGTCGCGGGGTCGACCTGCGCGAGCCGCGCATGGAGTGCCGGCCAGCCGTCGCGCGCGGCGTCGGCATCGAGCTCCGCGCGCACGGCCGGATCGGCGGTCGGCAGATCGTTGAGGCCCTGCGTCAGCGCCTTGTAGTACAGCATCGTGCCGCCCGCGAGCAGCGGCGTGCGGCCGCGCGCGGCGATCTCGCCGATCACGCGCAGCGCGTCCGCGCGGAATTCGGCCGCCGAATAGGCGTCGGCCGGGTCGATGATGTCGATCAGGTGGTGTGGCACGCTCGCGCGCTCGTCGCGCGTCGGTTTCGCGGTGCCGATATCCATGTCGCGGTAGACGAGCGCCGAATCGACGCTGACGATCTCGATCGGACGGCGCGCGGCAAGCGCCAGCGCCGCGGCCGTCTTGCCCGATGCGGTGGGGCCGAGCAGGCAGGCGATCGTCGTTGGGCGGGACTGCTGTGAAGCGCTCATTGGCCGCGCATGAAGAGACGGTCGAGATCGTTCAGCGTGAGCTGATACCACGTCGGCCGGCCGTGATTGCACTGGTCCGCGCGTTCGGTCGCTTCCATCTGGCGCAGCAGCGCGTTCATCTCGTCGAGCGTCAGGCGCCGGTTCGCGCGCACCGCGTGGTGACACGCGAGCGTGCCGAGCAGCTCGTGCTGGCGCTCGGTGAGCACGCGCGAGCCGCCGAACGCGTGCAGGTCGGCGAGCACCGCGCGCGCGAGCGACTGCAAGTCGGCGTCCTTCAGCAGCGCGGGCACCGCGCGGATCGCGAGCGTCGTCGGCGACAGCACCGCGAGATCGAAGCCGAGCGATTCGAGCGTGTCGCGTTCTTCCTCGACCGTGCCGATCTCGACCGGCGTCGCCGTCATCGATATCGGCAGCAGCAGCGATTGCACCGCGACCGTGCGGTCGGCGAGCGCGTTCTTGAACTGTTCGTAGAGGATCCGTTCGTGCGCGGCGTGCATGTCGACGATCACGAGGCCGTGCGCGTTCTGCGCGAGCACGTAAATCCCGTGGATCTGGCCGAGCGCGAAGCCGAGCGGCTGCTCGTCGTGTACGGCGGCGCCAAGCGACGACGCGGCGAAGCCCGGCAGCGGCACGACTGGCGCAATGGCCGCGTCGGCCGAGTCGCGCGCGACGATCGTCGTGCCGTCCGGTGTGCCCGCACCCGTGTCCTTGCGGCCGAACAGCGCATCGTAGAGCGCGAGCGGTTGCGCGACCGGCAGCGTGCCCTGCGTCATGCGCGCCTGGCGCATCCACGTGTTGCCCGACGACGACGATGACGGCGGCGACGAGAAGCCGCTACCGCCCGTGCCGGTGGCCGCGCCCTGGCCGAGCGGCGTATTCAGGAACGACGCGGGGCCGCTCGGCGCCGGCGAGAGCTGCGCGGCATGGCCGCCCGCCGTGGTTTCCGGCGACGCGCCCGCGTGGCGCGCGAGTGCGCGCTGTACCGCGTGGAACACGTACTGGTGGATCGAGCGCGAATCGCGGAACCGCACCTCGATCTTCGACGGATGCACGTTGACGTCGACGGCTTCCGGCGGCAGGTCGAGGAACAGCACGTACGACGGGTAGCGATCGCCGTGGAGGACGTCCTCGTACGCCGCGCGCACCGCGTGCGTGAGGAGCTTGTCGCGCACGAAGCGGCCGTTGACGAAGAAGTATTGCTGGTCGGCGCGGCCGCGGCTCGCGGTCGGAAGGCCCGCGCAGCCGTAGACGGCGAGCGGCCCGGCCTGCTCGTCGAGCGGCAGGTGCGCGGTGGCGAAGCCGTCGCCGAGAATCTTCGCGACCCGCAGTGCGGGCTCGGTCGCGTTCCAGTGCTCGACGGCCTTGCCGTTGTGCAGCACCGAGATCGCGACGTCCGGCCGCGCGAGCGCCGCGCGGCGGATCATTTCGAGGCAGTGGCCGAATTCGGTCTGCTCGCTTTTCAGGAACTTGCGGCGCGCGGGCGTGTTGAAGTACAGCTCGCGCACCTCGATCGTCGTGCCGACCGCGCCGGCGGCCGGCGACAGCGCGCCCGTAGTCGCGTCGATCTTCGTCGCGTGCGCGACGTCGGCCGTGCGGCTCGTGATCGACATTTCGGCGACCGACGCGATCGACGCGAGGGCTTCGCCGCGAAACCCCAGCGTCGCGACCGCCTCGAGCTCCTCGAGCGAGCGGATCTTGCTCGTCGCGTGACGCATCAGCGCGAGCGGCAGTTCGGCGGGCGGGATTCCGCAGCCGTCGTCGGTGATCGAGATGCGCTTGACGCCGCCTTCATCGAGCACGATGCGCAGCGTCGTCGCGCCGGCGTCCATCGCGTTTTCGAGCAGTTCCTTGACGACCGACGCCGGGCGTTCGACGACCTCGCCGGCAGCGATCTGGCTGATCAGCTGGTCGGGCAGGGGCTGGATCGCGCGCAGCGGGCGCGGAGCGGGGGCGGGCGTGGCGCCCGCGGCCGTTTCGGTGATTTCGGACATGGCCGAATTATAGCGAGGCGGCGTGGGCGTGCCGGGCCGCGGCCGGTTACGTTTTTTCACGGAGCCTTAAGGTAGTTTCGGTATGATGGCTGCGTTCCGTGCGCCGCCTTGTCCGGCGGGCACTTCCGCTTTTTCGGCCGTTCCGGCCCTTTCGCCTTCGAGGAATCGCATTTGGATACGCTGCTTCATTTCGTCAACCTGGTCCTGCATATCGACGCGTTCCTCGGCGACTTCATCCGGCAGTACGGTGCGTGGGTGTATCTGGTGCTGTTCCTGATCGTGTTCTGCGAGACGGGGCTCGTCGTGCTGCCGTTCCTGCCGGGCGATTCGCTGCTGTTCATCGGCGGCGCGTTCGCGGCGACGGGCGACATGAACGTCGGCGCGCTGATCGTGCTGCTACTGGTCGCGGCGATTGCCGGCAATACCGTGAACTACCTGATCGGCCGCTGGATCGGGCCGAAGGTATTCAATACGCATATTCCGGTGCTCGAGCGCTTCCTCGATCGCGCGGCGCTGCAGAAGACCCACACGTTCTACGAGAAGCACGGCGGCAAGACGATCGTGCTCGCGCGCTTCATCCCGGTCGTGCGCACGTTCGCGCCGTTCGTCGCCGGCGCGTCGTCGATGAGCGTCGCGCGCTTCCAGCTGTTCAACGTGATCGGCGCGCTGGTCTGGGTGCTGCTGCTGGTGCTGCTCGGCTACTTCTTCGGCAATATTCCGTTCATTCGCCAGTATCTGAACGTGATCGTGCTGGCGGGGATTGGTGCGGCGATCGTGCCGGTTGCGCTGGGCGCGCTGTGGAAGCTGGCGCGCGGGCGGCGATCGGGCGGTACGCCGAACGCGGGCGGCCACTGAGCCGGTCGTTTTCGCTTCGGCGCAGTAAAAAAGCGTGGCGGCTG